>DATGQR010000509.1:0-4579 GCA_035304105.1 Thermomicrobiales bacterium
CAAGCACGGCTTCCTGTCGGCGAAGACCGGCGAGAATGTCGGTCAAGGCTTCGAACTGCTGGCGCGCGCCGCGATGCAGCACGCTGGCGTCCTCGAGGGCGTCGTCTGACGCTCCGGGTCGTTTTCCTCGGCTCCCCCGACTTCGCGGTGCCCAGCCTGCGAAGTCTGGCCGCTCATGAGCGCATCACGATCCCGCTCGTCGTCACTCAGCCCGACCGGCCGGCCGGTCGCGGACGCCGCCTGACGCCCCCGCCGGTCAGAACGGCTGCCGAGGAGCTTGGTCTGGCCGTCTACCAGCCGGAGGCGTTACGCGACCAGGCCGACCTCGCGCCGCTCCGCGAGGCCGCTCCCGATCTCCTGGTCGTCGTTGCCTATGGCGAGATCTTGCGCCGTCCCGCCCTCGAGCTGGCTCCACACGGCGCGCTCAACGTTCATCCGTCGCTCTTGCCGCGCTATCGGGGCGCGGCCCCAGTGCGCGCCGCGATCCTTCACGGCGACGAGGTCACCGGCGTCTCGATCATCAAGCTCATTCGCAAGCTGGATGCCGGACCGATCGTTGCCCAGCGCGAGGTTGAGATTCTGCCCGGTGAGAACGCCGCCGAGCTGGAGGCACGCCTTGCCGAAGTCGCCGCCGAGATGCTGCCCGGTGTTTGCCTGGCATGGGCAGCCGGCGAGTTGGAGGCTCGGGAGCAGGATGACGCGGCGGCCACGCTGACCGTCGAGTGGAGCCGCGACGATGCGCTGATCGACTGGTACGCCGACGCGCCTTATATCGAGCGCCTGGTGCGCGCTGCCCAGCCCTGGCCGGTCGCCTGGACGCGGCTCGACGGCCAGCCCTTCCGCATCCACGCCGCCGAGGTCGGCCCAGAGGTCGATATGCCGGTCGGCATCGCGCGGCGCGTCGGACGCCAGATTCTGGTTTCCTGCGGGCAGGGCACGCTGGCGCTGGAGCGTGTCCAGCCGGCCGGCAAGCAGGCGATGCCCGCCCTCAGCTGGTGGAATGGCGTCCAGGCCGACGAAGTGCAGTTCGACCTCGATCTCTGAGCCGGGGAACGGCGCCTAGTCCGCGGCGATGCCGAGTTCGGCGCGCAGATCGCGGAACATCTCGGCGCGGCTGCGCCCCTGGCGCGCCGGGCGCATGCCCATCGGCAGGTTCTCGATCTCCGGCACGATCTTGACCGAAACGAACACCGGTCCCGGCTCGTTCAGAATCTCGCCGACGCTGATCGTGAAGTCTTCGAGGTCGTCGAAGCGGTAGGCCGAGGCGTAGCCGGCCCCCTTCGCCAGCGCTGCGTAATCGATTCCAGCGGCGTTCGGAACGGGCTGGCCGCCGGTCGTCGCATAGCACTCGTTGTCGAGCAGGAAGTGATAGAAGTTCTCCGGCCCCTTACCGGCGATCGTCGCCAGCACGCCGAGGTTCATCAGCAGCGAGCCCTCCGAATCGAAGAGCACTACCTTCTCTTCCGGCAAACCCAGCGCCAGCCCGAGCGCCGCTGAGGTCGCCTGACCCATCGCGCCGCCCAGTGAGACATCGCGCGCCGGGTAGCTGCTGACCTCGGACCAGTGGCGGCCGGAGGTGCCGGTGGCGGCGACGATAGCCTTCCGACGGTACGGCTCGAACGCGCGGAAAACGTCGATAGCCTCGATCATCGCTGTCGCTCCCTGCCTAGCGGTTCCAGCCGTGATACTCGTCGCCGATCAGCACCGCCACCGGCTGGCGGGTCTCCCGAGCTTCCTCGAACGCTGTGTTGAGGCGGTCGCCGTCCGCGTCGTACTCGACCAGGTAGTAGTTGATGCCGAAGGCGTTCAAGAAGGGCTCGGTGTAGCGCGCGACCGAGTCGGTGATCTTGCCGCGCCGGGTCCAGCCGCGATAGCCGACGACCATGACCAGCGGGAAGCCGGCATCCAGTGCCATCCCACGGATCGAGTCGCCGGATTCCAGCATTCCGGTGTTCTGAATCAGGACGACCGGCGTCTTGCCGGCGAGGTTTAGCCCCATGGCGATACCGAAGGCTTCTCCCTCCCTCGAAACCGGCACGATGTCGAGCCAGGGCTGCTCGAGCATCAACTCGTAGAGGTAGTTGGTCTCGCTATCCGGGATAGTGATGACATGGGTGACGCCGTTTTGCCGGAACGCGTCGACCAGCGTCTCGGGACGCAGAATCTGGGCCTGCTGCTGGGTCGCCATCTGGACGCCCTCCTCCTGGGGATTCACCCGTTATACCGTGCGGCATGGCAAACGATGGCGCAGACTCTAGACCGTCCCAGCCGAGCCGTCAATCACCCGCTCGAGGACCGGCGGTGGCCTTCTCCTTCAGGGCATCAGAGCGAGACCCAGATCTCATCCGCCATTCCCAGGCGTGACCAGATGTCGTACGCGGGTTCCCCAGTTCGCAACGACACGTAGAGGGCGATGACCGTGCCGTGACTGACGATCCCGAGCGGGTCCGCCGCCGTCTCGGCCAACAGCGACTCCACCGCCTGCGAGAAGCGCGCGAGAGCTTGATCCGCCGTCTCCAAGCCCATTACCAGCTCGCCGGGATGCTCGAAGAGGCGGCGAATCAGGGCGTGCCACGCGGCGGGAGCGTATTCCGGCAGGGCCTCTCGCTCGTGCTCGTGCAGTCCCGGCCAGGTATGCCACTCGATGCCGAGCCGGGCCGCGACCTCCCGCGCGGTCGCGGCCGCCTTTGGCTCCTGGCTGCTGTAGAGTGCCGTGGGGCCCGCGTCGGTGAGGCGCTCCGCCAGGGCGCAGCATTCGGCGATGCCCTGATCGGAGGTCGGCCACTCCCGCGGCGGCCGATTGAAGTCCGGCTCTGGCGTTGCGTGCCTGATCAGGACCAGCCGCCGGCGGTTCGCGGCTGCATTGCCGGTCACGGTTGGCTGCGATCCAGCAATTCCTCGATCCAGCGGCGGTGATCGTCGTAGTGGTAGTAGGTGTTGCCGGAGATCCAGTACCCGACCGGGTCAGACCCGCGATCACCAGGCTCGTCCGGGGCATAGTACGAGTAGGGGTGCATCAGTCCTTCCCACCTGATCTCGTCGAGGGTGGCGAGCAGTTCGCCGTGCACGGCGTCGAACCCGGCGCGCACGGATTCCCAGTCGCGGTAGCGGTGATGGCGGTAGATGACATCGTTGATCGCGTCGACGTCATGACTCAGATAGAGATCGCGCTCAATGCCCAGCCCCTCGTGGCGCGGGCGCCTGGTGAGCAGGTAGAGCATCGAGCGTTCCCACATCGTCAGGTGGGCGAGGTGGTCTTTCGGCGCCCAACCGGCGGGGTCGCGCAGTTCGTCACGTTGCTCGGGCGGCAGCTGGTTGAGCAGCGCCAGCAGCGGTTCGAGGTGCCGCGCGATCCATTCTTTCACTTCGGGGAGAGAGGTGGGGTGATCAGCGATCATGCTGCGCCTCCTTGCGACGTTGCGGGCATCCCTTGCCCGCTTCGATCGGCCTGCTGTACGTTGCGGCAGGGGCGGATTGTAACAGCGCGAGCGCGCAGTCATTCGGTCTGGGTCGGGAATAGCCCGGCTAGAGCGGCGTTGAGAGAGGCGTCGAGACTTGGAAGCGACACGGCGCCTCCCCGGCCACGTGGAGCGCTGCAACCTACCGGAAAGGGCGGAACATGCCAGCGGTGTCCAACTATGCCGAAGTCGGCAACTTGCTGAAGAAGGTGCGCCAGGCGCGACAGTACAGCGATCAGCCGGTCACTGACGAGCAGGTGCGGGAGCTGCTCGACGTGGCGCGCTGGACTGGCAGCTCGCGCAACACCCAGCCCTGGCACTTCATCGCGATCGACGACAAGGAGACGCTGAAGGCGATCAGCCAGCTGCGCGACCCGATCAACTGGGTGGCTGACGCTCCGCTGGCTATCGCGATCGTCCTGGACGGCAAGAGCGACATCAGCGAAGCCTACGATGAGGGCCGGGTAACCGAGCGGCTGCTGATCGCGGCCCACGCGATGGGGCTGGGCGGCGGGGTCGCCTGGTTCGGCGACGCTAACCAGCAGGCCGAGGCCAAGCGCATCCTCGGCATCCCCGAAGAGCGCACGGCGCGCTCGGTGGTCGTGATCGGTCACCCGACATCAATCAAGGATCCGCGCCCCGGCCCAGCGCAGGGAGGGCGCAAGCCGCTTGAGGAAGTGGCAAGCTACAACCGCATGGGCAGCTAGCGTTTGTTCCTCATGCCGCAGTGGTCCGGCCGGCGATGAACGCAGCCAAAGCAGCCTGGGACCCCTTGCACCCGGGCGAGCTGGCTGGTCTCCTGGGCGGTCTCGCATGCCCCCGGTGGCTGGCCGGTGGGTGGGCGCTCGAGCTCTTCACCGGCCGGCCGATCCGGCCCCATGCCGATATCGATATCGAGATCCCCCGCGAGGCGCTGCCCGAACTTCGTCGGGCGCTACCCGGCTGGGAGCTATGCGTCGCTGACGCGGGCCGCCTCACCCCCTGGGACGGCCTGAGCCCGGTCGACCCGCCGGCCAGCGACATCTGGTGCCGGCCAGTGCCCGATGATCCGTGGCGTCTTCAGGTGATGCAGGCGACCGTGCGCGGGGGACACTGGCACGACCGGTGTGACGAGCGCATCA
>DATGQR010000510.1:0-3771 GCA_035304105.1 Thermomicrobiales bacterium
ACAGCGGCAGGATCAGCCCGGAGCGGATGCCGACCCGGCGCGCCGCATCGACGCGCACGTAACCGGGGTAGGAGCGCACATCCGCGACCCAGACCGGTTCCGGGCTGAAGAGGATGTTGCCGACGACATCCTGGCGGGCGGTGAAGCGATGCCGGGCGGTCACCTGGCAAAACTCGCGGTAGTGGTTAGGGTCGTCGAGGTACCAGATGTCGGTCGGCACGAGCTGGTTGCTTGCCTTATCCAGCAAGTAGACATGGCCGATCGACCAGTTCAGCTGGCGGCAGAAGCGCTCTAGCTGCTCCTCGATTGCGCGGCGCGTATCTGAGCGGCCGGCAACATCGAGCAACACGGGGTTGTCCTCGGCCGCCTGGACGACCTCGCTGCTGTCGCCCTCGTCCTTCTTCTTGAGCCGCCAGGCATACCAGTAGGCTGCTTGCTCGCGGTTGTCGGCTTCGAGTGTCTTCAGGATGTTGTGGACGTGGTTCTTGACTGTGCCGATCGAGATGAACAGCCGCTCGCTGATCTCCTCGTTGGTCAGCCCCTGATGCACCAGCTCGAGGACCTCCATCTGGCGGTCGGTCAGCTCAGCTTCGAGGTTGAGCTTGAGGCCGGCCTGGTCGCGGACCTGCTGGCTCAGCTGCGCCATGCGCTCGACCAGCACCGAGGTCAATTCCGGGTCGATCGACGCGCCATGCTCGTGGACGGCGCGCAGCGTTGCCAGCATCTGGGCGACGGTGTGGTGGCTGTGGACATAACCTACCGCGCCCACCTCGATCGCGCCCAGCACGAGATCCTGAAGATCGGGCGCGTGAATCAGGACAACCTTGGTGCCGGGGAGTTGCTGCCGGAGGTCGCGAATGGCGTCGTAGAGGTCAGGGCCGGCGACGTCTGCATGGAAGGCGACGATATCCGCCTGGTCGGCGTACGTATGCGCCTCGCCATGCTTGGTAATCGCGCCGACGATGTCGATGTCGTCCTCATCGCCCAGTACTTTGACGAGTAACGACACGAGCATCTCATTAGGAGCAATGATTAGCAGGCGCATCGACGTCCTACCATCCTGACCCCCTGCGTGAAGAAAGCAGCTTTCGCTCGATGAGATCCCACCCCTAGGTACAGCTTGGCGAAAGTATAAGGGGTAATCAAGCTATGGTCCACAAGCCTGCTTCGCAGGCCCGCCCGCGAAGCAGCGCGGCGCGCAGGTCGTCGCAGTGACGCGAATGGATTGCGCCGCGCTAACTTCCACGCTCGGGCGAGCTATCTCGGTACCTCCGACCCATCTTCTAGGAAAAGTCTGGCGCTAAAGGGCGTTTTTCTGCGCGCTGTGACAACACGACAATTGAGGCCGACCAAAGGCGCTTCTTCGCCGGGTCGACAAAGGCAAACCCGCCGTGAGGCGGGGGCGCAAAGCCACGGGTCCCACGAGGGATAGCCGGGTTACCGAAACCGCGCGAGGGCAGCTGGCACCGTCCACCCCTCGCAAGTCATGACGAGGTGTGAGTGTGTTGCCACGTTTGCGCTCACTGACGCGCGTCCACCTACTAGTGTGCGTCGCGACGATTGTTCTTCTCTCTTCCGCCATTATCCCGCTGCTGCCCGATCGCGCCGACGCGAGTGCTACTCTGGCCAGGATCCAGGCGCGCTTCGCGAACCCGACGGCCGCTCCGGGCAGCACGGTGAAGCTCGACGTGACGGTCAGCGATACGACGTATCGGTCGCGGGCGTCGGTTCAGCTGCGCGTCTTCAACAAGGCCGGCAAGCAGGTTCACGCCAATAGCTGGACGAACCTGCGCTTGGACGGAGGGCGGAAAAGTCTGACGATGCGCACGAGCTTCGTCGTTCCGTCAAACGCTCAGGATGGCGATGTCTACCGCGCCGCGGTCGACGTCGTCGGCCAGACCGCGCTGTTGGCCAGCGACCCGTCGCTGGCGACTCTGGAGGTGCGCGTGCCCGAGCAGACCCAGGGCCGCCGCGCTCGCCCGGCGACGTCGATGCCGGCTTCTCCGCGGCCCACCGCGACGCCACAGCCCCCAGCCCCGACCGAGCCGCCGGCTCCTGCTCCGAGCGACCCCGAGCCCGCGCCGACCGAGGCTCCGGAAGCCGATGATAGTGTCCTGCGCGTCAACGCTGGCGGGCCGGCCTTCGTCGACAGCCGTGGCCTGGAATGGTGGGCGGACGCGCTCTTCGACGGCGGCGCCGGCTACCAGGCGGACGTGCAAATCGAGGGCGCGCCCGATCCCCAGCCGTATCAGAGCGAGCGCTGGGGCAATTTCAGCTACGAAATCGATGTCGAGAACGGGTACTATGACCTGCGCCTGATGTTCGCCGAGATCTGGTTCACCGAGCCAGGCCAGCGCGTCTTCAACGTCTACGTCAACGGCGCGCCCGCGCTCATTGACTTCGACATCCTGGCCGAGGCGCCGCGCAACACCGCACTCGACAAGGTCGTGCCGGTGACCGTCGAGGACGGCAAGCTGCGCCTGACGGTCGCCTCCGGCCCGGCCGACTACGGCAAGCTCAGCGGCTTCGAGCTGCTGCGCCGCGCCGAGTCTGGCGAGCCGCAGCCGGAACCGAGCGCGCCTCAGGACCCCGAACCCGAGCCGGCCACGCCGCCGGCCCCGGAACCTGAACCGACGACGCCTCCGGCTCCGGAGCCCGAGCCGACGACCCCGCCGGCCGCGCCCGAGCCTCCGGCGAACCCCTCTCAACCGGCGCCCAGCAGCATCCAGGCCATGATCGATGCCGCCGCGCCGAACGCGACCGTGCGCGTGCCGGCCGGCACCTACCGCGAGAAGATCTACATCACCAAGCCGATCACGCTGATCGGTGAGCCCGGCGCAGTCATCGACGGCGAGAACCGCGACCGCTGGATCGTCGGCCGCGCGCCGAACGTGACGATCGAGGGCTTCACGTTCATCAACTCGAACCAGCCGCAGTATCACGGCGGCCTGTCGAACGACGGCCACGACAACTGGACGATCCGCAACAACACGTTCCGCGATGCCGGCAACGCGGCGATCGACATCAAGCAGGGTTCTGGCCACCTGATCGAGAACAACCATGTCTCGCGCTCGGGCAACGTCGGCATCCGCATCGAGAGCGTCGGCAGCGCCACGGTGCGCGGCAACGTCACGGTCGAGAACAACACCAAGAACCTGGACCCGGGCTGGGAAGCGGGCGGCATGAAGATCACCGGCAACTACGGAGGCGTCCACAACGTGGTGATCGAGAACAACGAGGCGGCCAACAACAACGGCCCCGGCATTTGGATCGACGTCGACGGCCACGACATCGAGATCCGCAACAACCGTGTGCACGACAACGCTCGCGCTGGGATTATCTACGAGCTGTCCTTCGGCGGCAAGATCCACGGCAACGTGGTCTACAACAACGGACGCGGCTTCGACGCCTGGGGCTTCGGCGCCGGCATCCTGATTCAGAACTCCAGCACCACCGAGGTCTACGACAACGTGGTCGCCTGGAACGCCGATGGCATCTCGGTCATCTCTCAGAACCGTGGCGAGTCGCGTTGGAACAACGTCACCGGCAACACGGTCCGTGACAACACGATCATTCTCAACCACGACGGCGGCTGGAACACGTACGCGCTGGCGTGGCTGGAAGACTGGGATGGCGTGTTGTCGCACGCCAGCTCGAACAACCGCGGCTTCGGCAACCGCTTCTGGTTCTCGACGGCGGAGGGGCCCGAGCTGCGCTTCCGCTGGTGCCAGGAGGGCTTCTGGACGGTGGCGAACTTCAGCCAATCGCCGG
>DATGQR010000511.1:0-4209 GCA_035304105.1 Thermomicrobiales bacterium
GCCACAAGGATTCGATGCATGCCGTCCCCCGCTCTTTTAGCCGTTGATGAAGCCCGCGCCTAACGCCATCGTAGGGGTGGAGCTTGTCTCCACCCAGCGACGGAGCCGCCCGGTACCGTTGATCGGGCGTCACCGGGCAGCTCCGGTCTGACACCAGCCGCCCATCGAAGGCGCTTGCGGCGCGGGTGAAGACAAGCTCCACCCCTACGGCATCGCACGCAGGATATTCCGTTCGGGCGCGGCAGGCCGGGAGCCTGTTGGGTTGACGCCGCCCGACGGCGGGTTGTTCCGGCCTGCTAGCTGGGCGCGTAGGTGGCGACGATCATGCCGTAATAGGTGGGCGCCTCGTAGCTGAGGAAGTCGACCTCCATCGGCACCACCTCCAGCGCGCCGCCCAGCATCAGCAGCTGCCAGAGCCCGTCGATCGCGGCGTTGTGGATGTACTCGTCGTCCAGGTCGATCAGGCTCAGGATGTCGTTGCGCTTGATTGCCTCGCAGACCTCGGCGTCCATCCTGGCGGCGTCCGGATGGAAGCCGTTGGGGCCGTTCGGGTCGTGGCGGTGCGCCCAGTCGCAGCTAGCGATGAAGCCGATCCGCCGCTCGCTGGCCTGGGCGACCTCGGCGACGACCTTGCCGAACTCGACGTTGTACTCGCGGGGAATCATGCGTGATGGGTTGGCGATGATCGCCGGCGGGCCAGTCGGCTCCTCGGGCACGCCGCCCAGCAACCCGGCCAGGACGTAGCCGCCGCCGACGACGTTGACATCGTGCCCGGCGAACCACAGCGGTGTCATGATGCCCCAGTCGGCCGGCAGCACGCTCTGGTTGCGGTTCGAGCCGCCGTAGCCGACGCCGACGACTGGGATGTCCCGCTCGGTCGCAAGGTCGTAGATCGCGTCGGTTAGCTCCAGGTCGACCGGGAAATTCATCTCGATCTTGTTCTCGCCCCAGGTCAGCGTCCCGGCGGCGCGGCCGACATCGGCCAGCGAGATCGCGCCGTTGACGCGAATGCCGTGCGGCCCGCTGATGAAGATCGCGTCCAGGTCCGCCTCCTTGAAGCGCTTGCCCATCGTCAGCATCGCCTCGCGCGTCGCCATTGCCCCGTCGGCGTCCTCGCTCAACTCCGGGATGATCGGGAACCCGTGCGGCGCGACCGCTCCGATTACCAGTGGCATCTTGCTCTCTACCTCCGCCTGTCCATCAGATTTCCTGTAGCGGAGAACGTAGCATGCCCGCCGCTCGCGCGGCCGCCGTGCTCGCAGGGATGATGCCGGAGACGGGGTAGCGGGTGCGCGTGGCCCCCGCGTGCTGAAGCGATCAAAGCGAACCCGCCCGGCGAACCGCGCCGGGCGGGTTTGACGCTGCGCCCATTGGCAGCCGGTTTCCCGGCCTGCCCAGGAGCATGACCGATTTGTTGATCGCCCTGTGTCGAGTCATGGCCCTGGCGCAAATGTGACGAACGCCATAGGCCCAAGTGCTGCGATTAGCCGACTGGGCGGGCGTCAAACCCGCCCCTCGCTCGTTCGCAAGTATGGCGTGCACAAGGTTGCGCGCCAGCCCCTTTCGCCGTTTCCGGCGGCGCCGGCAACCTAGCCCCGATAGGCGTTGCTCCAGAGATCCTTGAACTCGACGCGGGTCTTGCCGCGCACGTCGGGGTTGAGCAGCGGCGTGGGGTAGTAGCCGTTGAGCATCAGCGACATCTTGTGGGCCGCGCCGCGTCGGGCCGTCAGCACCGACTGGTTGGAGAAGCCGGCGATGTGCGGCGTCAGGACGACGTTGTCGAGCTTGAGCAGCGGGTTGTCCGGTGGCGTCGGCTCGACCTCGAAGACGTCCAGCCCGGCCCCGCGGATCTGGCCCGTCGAGAGCGCGTTGTAGAGCGCGTGCTCGTCGACCACCGGCCCGCGGCAGGTGTTGATCAGGATGGCGTTGCGCTTCATCTTGGCGAAGGCCGCCTCGTCGATCATCCCGGTCGTCTCCTCGTTTTGCGGGACGTGGACCGAGATGTAGTCGCTGCGCTCCAGCAGCTCCTCGAAGGGCACCATCTCGACGTTCAGCAGGTCGGCGATCGAGGGATCGACGTAGGGGTCGTAGGCGATGACGTGCAGGTCGAAGGCCTTGGCGCGCTTGGCTGTCTGGCGCCCGATCTTGCCCAATCCGATGATGCCCATCGTCTCGCCGTAGATCGGCGGCATCTCGCCCTGCCAGCCGCGTCCCCACTTGCCGGAGGCCATCTCGCTGTGCAGCGCGGCGATCCGCCGGGTCACCGCCAGCATTAGGCCGATCGCGTGGGTGGCGACCTCGCGCTCGTTGTAGCGCGAGTTCGAGACCGGAATGCCGGCCTCGGTGCAGGCGTCGAGGTCGATGCCGTTGTAGCCGTGGCTGGTGGTGACGATGGCCCGCACTTTCGGCATCCACTCGATCATCTCGCGAGTGACCAGGTTGGAAGTCAGGAAGCCGTCGGCTTCGGCCAGGGCGGCCTTGCGCTCCTCGGGCGTATTGAAGGGTACGACCCGTAGTTCGGCGTTGGCCGCATCGAGCTGCTCCTGCTCGATCGCTCGCGTGTCCTCGCCCTCGGTGTACTGGAAATGCGGCCGCACGACGATGAATTTCTCGCCCATGTTCTTCCCCTCAAGACCCTCTAGACGGCGCGAATCTCTGCTCAATTGCCGGATGTCGCGACAGTCTAGTGCAGGTCTCGAGGCCGGGCAACGGGTTCCTCCTCCCCGGTTTTCGTCCGCCTCTTTCCCTCTCCCTACCCGTAGATCTTCTCCTTGTTCACCAGCATCTGGAAGAACTTCTCGATCCGGCGGGCGCGGGTTTCTGGACGCTTGGCGTCCTGGATGCGGTGGAGGATGGCGTAGCGGTTGCGGCTGTCGAGGCTGGCGAAGAACTCGGCCGCTTCGGGGTGGCCGTCGAGCAGCGTCTGGAGTTCCGGCGGGACGGTCGCTGTGCTGGGCGGGTCGTAGGCGGCGTCCCAGCGGCCGTCGGCTTTGGCGGCCTCGACCTGGGCGAGCCCGGCCGGGCGCATGCGGCCCCCCTCGATCAGGCGCAACGCGCGCTGGCAGTTGATCTTCGACCACTTGCTCTTCGGCCGCCGAGGAGTGTAGCGCTGGAGGGAGTAGTCGTCGTCGTAACCCTTGGCCTGGCCGTCGATCCAGCCGAAGCACAGAGCCACTTCGACTGCTTCGACATAGGTCATCGAGGTGATGCCGGACGCCTTCTTGGCGTACTTGACCCAGACTCCCGGTTGGGTTGCGTGGTTCTCTTCGAGCCAGGCTTCCCACTCCGCCGCGGTCTCGAAGAAGATCACCGGGAGTTCCTGTGCCGGCTGCGCCATGCCGCCACCTTTCGTTCCTGTGCTAGATCATATGTTCGTATTTTACACCAGGCACTCGCCCTCGCGCGCCACGATCCGGCCGCTTTTCACCACCAGCCAGCGCGGTGGACGCTCGATAACGGCCTCGACGTGCGTCTCGCCATCGACCAGCACGAAGTCGGCGGGGCGGCCCGGTTCCAGGCCGTAATCCGCCATGCCGATGACTCCCGCGCCGCTGCTGGTGGCGATGTCGATCACCATCTCGATCTCGTCGTCGCGGCGCAGATTGTTGCGGTAGGCCAGGATGAAGCAGCGCAGCAGCATGTCGGGCATGTTCAGCGGTCCCCAGGCATCGCGCACGCCGTCGTTGCCGGTGCAGAGCCGCACGCCGGCCTCGTGAAGCCGCTTGACGGCCGGCGCCGGGCGCAGCCCGCTGGGGCCGTGGCTCATGATCGCGATGTCGGCCTCCAGCAACAGCTCGATCAGCCGCGCCAGCCGATCTTCGTCGACGCCGCCCAGGCAGAAGGCGTGGCTGATCACTACCCGCCCCTGCCAGCCGAGCGCTCTGGTGCGCTCGGCGATCAGCTCCATCGAGAACGCGCCTAGCTCGCCCGGCTCGTGGAGGTGTATATCCACATCGACGTCGTGGCGCTCGGCCAGCGCGAAGATCGTGTCCAGGTGGCCCTTCGGGTCGCGGTCGATCGTCGCCGGGTCCAGCCCGCCGACGACGTCAGCGCCGTTTCGCAGCGCTTCGTCCATCAGCTCGACCGTGCCGGGGCGGATCAGCATGCCGCTCTGCGGGAAGGCGACGATCTGGAGGTCCAGGGCGTCGCGCAGCTCCTCGCGCGTCCGGAGCACGCCCTCGAAGCAGCGCAGCCCGACGTCGGTGTCGA
>DATGQR010000512.1:0-2500 GCA_035304105.1 Thermomicrobiales bacterium
AACAGTTCCGGCGGCTGTTCAGGAAATGAGGCGTCAAGCTGTCCTGGTGACCGGCGGAGCGCGGCGAATCGGCGCGGCGATCTCGCGGCGCTTCGGCCAAGCCGGCTGGCACGTCGTCATCCATTGCGGCCGTTCCCATGCAGCGGCGCAGGCGCTGGCGTCCGAACTCCCGAGCGCCGAATTGGTGCGTTGCGATCTCGCCGACGGAGACGCCGCGCTCGCCATGGTCGAAGAACTCGCCGACCGTCTCGACGACTGGCGCGCGCTGGTCAATTCGGCTTCGGTCTTCCGTCCCGACGACGCGATGGGCCTCGACATAGGCTGCAGTTGGGAGGCGATGCAGGTCAACGCCTGCACGCCCGCGATGATGGCGCAGATCTACTTGCGGCACGGCCGCTCGACCTGCGGCCGCCGCGTCGTCCAGCTGACGGATCAGAAGCTCGCCAACCCGAACCCGGACTTTTTCAGCTATACGGTAAGCAAGCACGCCGTCGCGGCGGCGGTGGGAATGCTGGCGATGGCCGCGCCGGAAGCGGACCGCGTGTACACCCTGGCGCCCGGCGCGATCCTGGCCAGTCACGACCAGGTGCCCGCGGAAGCCGAAGTCTCGCACCGCCTTAACCTCCTCGAGCGCCGTACCGGAGCGGACGAGGTCGCCGATGCGGCGTATTTCCTTGCCACCGGCCCGGTGGCGAGCGGCCAGGCGCTGTTCGTCGATTCCGGGCAGCACTTGCTCGCCCAGCCGCGCGACGTGATGTATCTCGCCCGCGAGGAGGGCTTGCCGGCATGAAGCGTCACGCGCTCAGCACCCGCATCTGGCACTGGATCAACGCGCTCAGCCTGGTCGTGCTGTTCATGTCGGGGCTGAACATCTCGAACGCCCACCGCTACCTCTATTGGGGCGAGTGGGGCTTTGCGCCGGAACAGGCTTGGCTCCATGTCGCGCGCTTCCCCGGCTGGGCGACGATCCCCGGCTACTACAGCCTCGCTTCGGCGCGCGACTGGCACGTGCTGTTCGCCTGGGTTTTCGGCCTCTCGCTGCTGCTGTTCCTGATTGCCGCGCTGCTCAACGGCCACTTCCGCCGCGACATCATGGCCCGCCGTGAGGAATGGCGCCCCGCCGCCATTCGCGCCGACCTGGCTGCGCATCTGCACCTCCGGTTCGAAGGCGGCAGGTACAACTTGCTGCAGAAAACCAGTTACGCCCTCGTCATCTTCCTCCTGCTGCCGCTGATGGTCCTGACCGGCATGGCGATGAGCCCGGGTATGGACGCGGCCTGGCCGTTCCTCAGCCAGATGTTCGCCGGCCGGCAGAGCGCGCGCTCGATCCATTTCATCGTCGCCTGGGCGCTGTTCGCCTTCGCCATGCTCCATGTCGTGCTGGTCCTGCTCAACCGGCCTGCGAAACACGTGGGCGAGATGATTACCGGAGGACGGGTCGATGAAGCGGCGTAATGTCCTCGCCGGCCTTGCCGCCGCGCTGACCGCGGGCTGCTCGAAGATCGGCGACAGCCAGGCCTTCGCCAACCTCGTCGATGGCGCCGAGAAGCTGCACAAGGGGGCGCACCGCGTGCTCGGAGGTCGCGTGGCGATGGCGCGCGAATACTCGGTGGCCGACATCTCCCCTTATTTCCGCGGCAACGGCAACAAGGACGTCGAGACCGAGGCTTACCGCGCGCACGAGGCCGCCGGTTTCGCCGACTGGCGGTTCGACGTAAGCGGGCTGGTCGACCGGCCTCTGAGCCTGACGATGAAGCAGATTGGCGCCTTGCCCCAGCGCACCCAGATCACCCGCCACGACTGCGTCGAAGGCTGGAGCGCGATCGGCCAGTGGACCGGGCCGCAGCTATCCTCGATCCTGGATGCGGCGGGCCTCCAGGACGGAGCGCGCTACATCGTGTTTCATTGCGCCGACCATTTCCGCGGCGTACCCTATTACGAAAGCTGCGATCTGGACGACGCCATGCACCCGCAGACGCTGATCGCCCACCAGCTCAACGGCGAGCCCCTCCCGGTCCGCAACGGCGCTCCGCTGCGCCTCCGCATCGAGCGCCAGCTCGGCTACAAGCACGCCAAGTACCTGACCGGGATCGAGGTGGTCGCGAGTCTCGACGGCATCGGCGAAGGTGGCGGCGGGTACTGGGAAGACCGCGGCTACCAGTGGTACGCGGGAGTGTGAGCCCCAGCGAAGGCTGGGGCCGCAGGCGCGCGCGTGTTCGTCTTTGCTGCATGAGGTCCCTGCCTTCGCAGGGACTCAGGCCGGGCAGCGCTCGAAGGACGTCTTCCAGCCCAGCGCGATCATCTCCTCCAGCACGGCCAGGTCGATGTCGGCAAGCTTGTTTACGTAGAGGCAGCCGGCCCCGCGTGAATGCTTGCCTAGCCGCGAAAGCAAGGCCTCCATCGCCTCGTCCTCGCCGTCGCAGCCAAAGATGTACAGCGAGTGCTTGGCCTTGCGCGGACTGAAGCCGGCCCGGCATATGTCACCTTCGTGCCCGCTGTC
>DATGQR010000513.1:0-4709 GCA_035304105.1 Thermomicrobiales bacterium
CTTCGAGGGCCGATCGATGCTGGCGTCGGACGGAGAGGCCCAGACGATCGCCGCTTCCGCGTAGCGTGGGATCACGTCCGGACCGCGTGGAGCAAGATTGCGTCCCGGCCGCGGCAGGGCGGCGCGTCCGGCGAATCGACCGTGCCATGCAACGCTGTGTCCCACCCGTGCCGCCTGGTGCGGCGCGCGGCCGTCACCATATTCAGGTCATCGGACAATCGATGACGGGAGGACCAGATGATCGAACGCAGGCCCTTTGGAAGCCTCGGCGCCGCCGACCACGGCTGGCTGGATGCCAGGCACCACTTCTCCTTCGCCAACTACCACGATCCGGAGCGGGTGCACTGGGGTGCGCTGCGCGTCTGGAACGACGACACCATCCAGGCCGGCACCGGCTTTCCACCGCATCCCCATGCGGACATGGAGATCATCACCTATGTGCGCGAAGGTGCGATCAGCCACCGCGACAACCAGGGCAACGAGGGACGCACCGAAGCGGGCGACGTCCAGGTCATGAGCGCCGGCACCGGCATCGTCCATAGCGAATACAATCTGGAGCCCGGGCAAACCCGGATATTCCAGATCTGGATCATCCCGAACCAGCGCGGCCTGCCACCGTCCTGGGGTTCCCGGCCGTTCCCGGGCGCGGATCGCGCCGGCAGGTTCGTCCCGCTCGCCAGCGGCCGGGAGGGCGATGCCGACGCCCTGCGAATCCATGCGGATGCCAGGGTGCTCGGCGCCCGCCTCGAGGCGGGTGAGTCGACTACCTATAAACTCGGTGGCGAGCGCCTCGCCTACCTGGTGCCAGCGGTCGGCAGGGTCGAGGTCAACGGGAGCGTCCTCGAAGCCGGGGACGGCGCGGCAGTCCGCGAAGAGGAAGAACTGCGGGTAACGGCACTTGAAGACGCCGAACTCGTGCTGGTGGATGTCAGGTAACCCGGCCACGGACCCGGCCGGGGGTTTCCGGAGGGCGGTCGGCAGCGATGCCGATTGCCTCCCCGACTGGATCAGGAAGATGAAGGAAGAGGGATTCCCGGGGTCGCCAGCGGCCCCCACCACCAGCGCCAAAGTCGACGACAGCGAGCATCGCCCGCCGCGGATCGAGTTCGTCGAGTCCTGCGACCTGCCGACCCCCTGGGCCGTGTTCCGGCTGCACGGGTTCATCGATCGCGATACCGGCAAGGAGCATGTCGCGCTCAGCCTCGGCGACTTCGGTGACGGCGTCCCGGTCCTGACTCGCATCCATTCGGAATGCCTGACGGGCGATGCCCTGTTCAGCCAGCGCTGCGACTGCGGCGCGCAGCTCAATGAAGCCCTCAAGCGCATCGCCGAGCAGGGCCGTGGCATCGTGCTCTACCTGCGCCAGGAAGGCCGCGGCATCGGCCTGCTCAACAAGATCCGCGCCTACCGGCTGCAGGACGCCGGCGCCGATACCGTCGAAGCCAACCACGCGCTGGGGTTCCCGGCCGACCTGCGCCGCTACGACCTCTGCAAGCCGATGCTCGAGCATCTCGGCGTGCAGGCACTGCGCCTGATGACGAACAATCCGCGCAAGCCCGAAGCCCTCGAGAAGTGCGGCATCCAGGTCGCGGAGCGCATCCCGCTGATCGCCGGCCTCAATCCGGCGAACCATCGCTATCTCCTGACCAAGCGCGCCAAGCTTGGCCATGTATTCGCCGGCTACCGGGACGACCCCGAGGACTGAGCCACCAGCCACGGCCCGCGACCCGGGCGCGCCGCAACCATGAATCCAGACCTCGCGACGGTTCTCGCGCTGCTGGTCGCCGCGGTCGCGATGTTTGCGATCGGACGCCCCCGCAGCGACGTGGTCGGCTTGCTGATGATCGTCGGCCTGCCCCTGACCGGCGTCATCGACACGGACGAAGCGCTCGCCGGCTTCTCCGACCCCACCGTCATCATGATCGCGCTGCTATTCGTGGTCGGCGAAGCCCTGGTGCGCACCGGCATTGCCCGGCGAGCCGGCGACTGGCTGGTCGAGCGGGCCGGTTCGAGCGAGCCACGCCTGATCGCCATGCTGATGACGATCGTCACCACCACCGGGTCCGTGATGAGTTCGACCGGCGTGGTGGCGCTCTTCATTCCGGTCGTGACCCGGATTGCCGCCAAGACCGGCATTGCCTCCAGCCGCCTGTTCATGCCGCTCAGCATCGCGGCGCTGGTGAGCGGCATGATGACCCTGGTAGCGACGCCTCCGAACATGATCATCCACGCCGAACTGGTGCGCAGCGGCCATGACGGCTTCGGCTTCTTCGCATTCACCCCCTTCGGCCTGCCGGTGCTGGCACTGGCGATCGCCTACGTCCTGTGCGTGCGGCGCTGGCTCGGGCGACCCGGCGACGACACCGCGCCGGCCCCGCCCCCGAAGCAGCGCATGGCGGCATGGATCGAGGAGTACGCGCTCGCCGGGCGCGAGTTCCGCCTGCGCGTCAAGGCGGCGTCGCCACTGGTCGGGCAGGCGCTCGAGACGCTCGACCTGCGGGCGCGCGAAGGCATCAACCTGTTGGCGATCGAGCGCGGCGAGCGCTTCGGCAAGCAGTTGATCATGCCGGCGGCCAGCACGGTGCTGACCGCCGGCGATGTCCTGTTCCTCGACATATTCGACCCGACTCCGGATCTCGAGGCGCTGGCGCGTCGTTTCGCGCTCGAGCAGTTGCCCCTCAAGGGCGGCTACTACGCCGACCACCGGCAGGAGATCGGCATGGCCGAGCTCATCCTGCCCGAGCAGTCGGCGATCGTCGGCAAGACCCTCGAGAAGGCGCGCTTTCGCTCGATCTACGACCTGGCGGTGATCGGCCTCAAGCGCGGACATGCGCCAAAGGCCGAGCGCCTCGCCGAGATTCCCCTCCAGGCCGGCGATACCCTGCTCGTCGTCGGGCGGTGGCGCGCGATCCGCAAGCTCGCCACGGAACGTCGCGACCTGATCGTGGCCAGCCTGCCCGCCGAATTCGACGAGGTGGCGCCCGCGGCATCGCGCGCGCTGCCTGCCCTCGCCATCCTGGCGCTGATGATCGGGCTGATGGCGAGCGGCGTCGTGCCCAACGTGCAGGCGGCGCTGGTCGCCTGCCTGCTGCTGGGCCTGTCCAGGTGCATCGACATGAACTCGGCCTACCGTTCGATCCACTGGCAGACGCTGGTGCTGATCGTGGGCATGCTGCCCTTCGCACTCGCCCTTCAGCGCACCGGCGGCGTCGACCTGGCTGCCGGGCTCCTGCTCGACGTGGTCGGGGATGCCAGCCCGCGGCTCGTGCTGGCGGCGATGTTCGCGGCCACGACCCTGCTCGGGCTGTTCATCTCCAACACTGCCACGGCGGTCCTGATGGCGCCGATCGCCCTGTCGGTCGCGGCCGGCCTCGACGCCTCGCCCTACCCCTTCGCCATGACGGTTGCCCTGGCCTCGTCGGCCGCCTTCATGACCCCGGTCTCGTCACCGGTCAACGTCCTGGTGGTCGGGCCGGGCGGCTATTCCTTCATGGACTTCGTGCGCGTCGGCGTGCCGCTGGCCGTGCTGACCGGCATCGCCTGCGTGCTGCTGGTGCCGTGGCTGCTCCCGCTGTAGCAGGTTCTCCGGCATCGAACCGATCGTCCGCAGTGACGTTCGGCTGCATGGCCCCAGTCCGGGAGGCGCAACGCTAGATCGCAAGGTACTCCTTGCGAAGCTGCGGATCGTCCAGCAACTCCTTGGCGGTGCCCTTGAAGACGACCTCTCCCGTATCCATGATCATTGCGCGGTCGGACAGGCGCAGCGCGGCCACGGCGTTCTGCTCGACGATGATCGTCGTGATGCCGCGTTCCTTGATGCTGTAGACGATGTTCTCGATCTCCTTGACGATGACCGGCGCCAGCCCCTCGTACGGCTCGTCCAGAAGCAACAACCTGACCTCGCGCGCCAGCGCGCGGGCGACGGCCAGCATCTGTTGCTCGCCGCCCGACAGCGTTATCGCATCCTGTTTGCGTCGCTCGGCGAGCCGGGGAAAGCGCTCGTAAAGCTCATCGAGTTCCATGCCGTGACCTGGAGCGATTCGCGCGAGCACGAGGTTCTCCTCGACAGTCAGGCCCGAGACGATGCGGCGGTCCTCCGGCACGAGCTGAACCCCGGCGCAAGATGCCTGCCAGGCCTTCAGGTGATGGAGGGGCTTGCCCTCGAGCCAGATCTCGCCCTGGCGCAACGCCGGATCGTCGAGTCGCGCCAGCGCGCGCAGGGTCGATGTCTTGCCCGCGCCGTTGCGACCCAGCAGCGCCAGGATCTCGCCCTTCTGAACGTCGAGCGACACGTCCTGCACGATGTAGCTCTCGCCGTAGTAGGCGTGGATATTGCGCACCGCGAAGAAGGCGCTCGACGGATCGGACACCAGGTCGGTCGTGGCGACCGCCTCTCGACGCACACTACTGACGACGCTCATTCGGCACTCCCACCAAGATAAGCCTCCTGAACGCGCGGATCGTCCTTGATCGCCTGCGGCGTCCCGGACGCGATGATCCGACCCTGTGCGAGTACGGAAATACGGTCGGCGAGCGAGAACACCACGTGCATGTCATGCTCGATGATCACCTTGGTCATGCCGCCCGACTTGATCTTGCGCAGCAGCTCGATCGTGGTGTTGGTGTCGTGTCGGCTCATTCCGGCGGTCGGTTCGTCCAGCAACAGCAGACGAGGCTCCTGGATCAGGCACATGGCCAGCTCCAGTCGC
>DATGQR010000514.1:0-14750 GCA_035304105.1 Thermomicrobiales bacterium
TGGGCATCGTCCCGGCCTCGCTGGCGCGCCGCCGCACCGACGCCCACCGGCAGTTGGTCCGTGACGTGCTCGGCGAAGCGGAAGCCGCCCGCCTGGAAGCCAACGGGCGCAGCCTGGCGCCGGAGCAGATACACGCCATGCTGGAGGAAGCGCGCTCCGACGAGCTAGCCGAGCCGACCAATAACACGCAGGCCAGCAGCGCCGTGGCGCTGGAGCCCGTCCGGCTTACCCGTCGCGAGCGAGAGGTCGTGCGGCTGATCGCGCGCGGCCTGACCAACCGGCAAATCGCCGTGGAGCTGGACATCGCCGACCGCACGGTCGACACGCATGTGACCAACATCTTCAAGAAGCTCGGCGTATCGTCGCGCGTCAAAGTAGCGGCATGGGCGGTCGAGCGTGGCATGACGAATCAATAACATTCTGTCAACTAATCACCGGGCACGCGGTGTACGGATACGTAAGTACCGAATCAATGTGGAGATCAGGTTGAAAAAAATCAGTGCAATTACGGATACCCAACCACACTCAACCCGAATACGATGGCATAGCCAACCACAGAGCGGGAATGAGCTAACGCAAGACACATAGTCGCACAACCGATTCGGGAGCGATGACGCACGGTCCATATCTGGGCACCTGGACCATGCCGAGCGAGTGGTGCAACCGGCCGACTCAACTGTCAGGCCGGTTTTTGTGTCTTGCGCATTAGCGTTGACGGGGAAAGGACAGCATATGGATCACCTGGACGCTATCCTGGAGGAAGCTTCCACGCTTTGCACCGGTGCCACCCCCGCATTCAGTGGCTGGCCCTCCGACGGGGCTCCTGAGGCACTTGCCGCTTTCGCTCATGAGATTCGCACCCCACTCGCCACCATCAACGCCACGCTCGAACTGCTGACCGATGATGCCCCGCTGGAGGCGGAGGGTATGCGTCAACTCGTCGCGCGGCTGCAGCGCGGCGTGATCTGGATCACCAACCTGGTCGAGAACTTGAACGCCTGGTCGGCAATGCGCGATGGCAGGCTGACGCTCGCGCGCTCCGAGACCGAGGTGCGCGACTGGGTCGAGCAAGCTGTCGCGTTGGTCCAGCCGCTCCTGGAGCGGCGCGGTCAGAGCGTACTGCTGGCCTGCCCAAAACCATCGCCACGCGTCGCCGGCGACGCTTTCCGGCTCTCGCAGGTCATCGTCAACCTGCTGACCAACGCGAGCCGCTACGGCGCCTGGGAAGACACCATCGCGATCACCGTGATCGACGCCGGTGAGGCGGTCGAGGTACGCATCTCGGACCACGGCCCCGGCATCCCCGAACACGAGCGGGAGCTGATCTTCGCGCCGGGCATGCGCGGCAGCTGCGCGGACATGGCCCGCGACGGCCAGGGGTTGGGGCTCGCGATCGTCCGGGGAATCGTCGACCTGCACGGCGGCGCCGTCGGCGTCGATAGCCAGCCCGGGCGCGGAACCACTGCCTGGGTACGCTTGCCAGTCCTGAGCTGATAACCAGCCGGCAACGGCCAACACACGTCCCTTGAGGGAAGCTTTGAGGAGGAGACCGCATGAAGGTTCTGCTGGTTGATGACGATATCGATCTGCTCGATGTGACCTCGTACGCCCTGCGGCGCGAAGGCTTCAACGTGATCGTCGCCACCGACGGCATGCAAGCCCAGCAGCGCTGGGAGGTCGACCACCCCGACCTGATCGTCAGCGACATCGCCATGCCACGCATGAACGGTCTGGAACTCTGCCAGCGGGTGCGCCAGGCCTCGACGACGCCGGTGATCCTGCTGACGGCGGCGAACAGCGAGGAGCAGATCATCAAGGGTTTCGAGCTGGGCGCCGACGACTATGTGACGAAACCCTTCAGCCCTCGCCAGCTGGCGATGCGCATCCGCGCCGTGTGGCGACGCGGCTCGATGACCAGCGACGTGGAACCTAAACGCCACCTGCAGGTGGGTGATCTGACGCTCGATATTGAAACCCATGAAGTCATCTATCGCGGCCGGGAGATCGAGCTGACGCCGATCGAGTTCAAGCTGATGTACATCCTCGCCGCCAATTGCGGCCGGGTCGTCACCTCGAACCGCCTGGTCGATTACGCCTGGGGCTATGACGGCGGCGACATCTCACTGCTAAAGACGCACGTCAGTCACATTCGCAAGAAGCTGGATCTACCGCAGGACGACATCGGCAACATCGTCGCCGTGCCGCGCGTCGGCTATCGCTTGACCGGCAACGGAGCCCGGGCCAGTAGTCGCTAGAATATTGGATTTGTCATGGAGCTGGTCCCGAACAGACTTTCCGGTGGACGCTTTCGGATGCCCTGGCAGGCCGTGCTCCGAGTCCTTCGAGCGCGGCCAGACCGCTCGCCAGCGTCAGCGCGCGCCGCAGGCGGCCCGCAGCCGGCCGTGCCCGGCGCCGAGCACAGCTCGCCGGACGTTCCCGAGGCGGCGCGGCTAGAGCTGTTGTCGCGGGTGCGCGCCGGACTCCAACTCGTCGAGCACCAGCACCGCCTGATTCGTGAGCAGTTGGCGGAGCACCGGTACCAGCTCGGCGTACTCCAGGAGTACGCCGAACACAAGATCGCCGACATCGACGCGCTCGAGCAACGCCAGGCCCAGCTTGAATCGATCGCCACCGACCTGCGACGAGCGGATGCGGTCTTGAATGGCGACGTGGCCCCGCCCGTGCCGCATGACATCGAGCAGCCTGCACCCCACTAGGGGCGCGGGCTGCCACACCAGCCCAGCCATTCCACGTGCTGCGCCCGCCGGACGGAGAGTCGACGGCGGGCAATCTCACCGAGAATCATAATCTAACTGCATGTAACCCAAATCCTGCTTACATGCAGCGCCTCAACACCATTTCGACCAGTTAATCACCAGCCCGTCATCGGCCGGCTGGACACTAGATTGCAGCTTCAAGCGGTAAAGCCATGCATTGCCATGACCTTCTATTTATAGGTAAGAGGGAATCATGTTGAGTGCGCACAACGACAGCTCTCAGGCGTACCGACCTCAATTGCGGCGACAAAGGCGGCCATATGCTCGGACGCATATGGCCTTCATCATTACGCTCGCGCTCATCGCCACACTCCTCCCACCGGCCACCCTCGGCGCGGAGCCGGTGGCCGAGAGTCAGCTGGAGGATGCGGCTGGCGCTGGTTTGTACGTCAGCTCATCGGAGACGCTCCAGGACGCGACGCTGCTGGAGGAGCAGTACATCGTTTCCGGACGGATCTTTATTTTCCTTCCGGATCGCGATGACGTTACCCAGGTGCGCTATTACCTCAACCATCCGGACGATCTCCTGGAAGACCCGTCCGTCGCCGGCAAGCCACTCCACATAGCCACCTCCGCGCCATTCGAGTTCGCGGCAGGCCAGGAGCGCGGTTTCGACACGACGACGCTGGCGAACGGCCTGCACACCATCACCGCCGCAATCGACCTCTCGGACGGTACCACCGAGGTCTTGAACACCGCATTCGCGGTGAGCAACGACGGCCCGTCGCTCATCTTCAGACCCGGCAAGCTCACGTTCAAGGTCCATGAAGGCGAGACGGCGACCAAGGAAGTCGACATCCTCACCAGCGACGGCGCGACCGTGGAGTACACGGTCGCCGCCGACGTGGATTGGGTCATGATCGACTCGGAGTCCGCGCGCTACGCGCCCGATACGGCGACCATCACCATCGACGCCGGCGCGCTGGCGCCCGGCACGTACACCGCTACGCTGACGGCGACCTCCGCGGGGCACCAATCCGCCAGCTTGCCGATAAACCTGACGGTCGCCCGTGGCCCGGGAGAGGCGGCTTCGATAGAGGCGGCCGGCGACGATGACCGCGCGCTGGCAGCCTGCGCGCCGCTGGATTGCTCTGAGATCCTCATCGACCTGCCCTACGAGTTGGATTTCACCCAGGACCACGGCAAGATCGTCGACGGCAACGGCGTGGGGACCGGCTTCACCTACATCGAGCAGCCGAGCAGCGGAACCGGCTACGTGCCGGCGAAGCTAAACGTCAACACCGCCGCCCCCGGAACGCTGAGCATCGACACGACAAACGGCATTATGTCGATGGAGGCGAACTCTCAGGACAACGCCCTGGGAGTCGGCATCGACGCTCCCAGCCAGGTTTCGGTGCTCAGCACCACGCTCATCAACCTCCCCAACCCCACCGGTAAGTACGAGCAGGCCGGACTGTGGTTCGGGAATGACGAGGACAATTACGTCAAGCTAGAGGTCGTATCCACCTCATCCGGTAAGTACAAGGTCGAGCTGCTCATGGAGGTCAACGGGGAGCACCCCTACTCCAAGGTCACCTCATCGCTGACCGCGACCAACCCGACCATCACGCTCCGCCTGCGCGTCAACCCGGGCGACAAAACGATCAGCGGCGCCTACCAGATCAACAATGGGCCGTTCAACCAGATCGGCAGCACGGTCGCGCCGGCCGAGTTCTTCAGCTTCGACGCCGCGGGCATCGACCCCACCATCGGCACGCGCAGCTTCGGCGGTATCTTCGCGACCCACCGCAAGGCCAATACGCCGCTGACCTTCACCTTCGACAACTTCTCGGTGACGGGCGAAGCGGTGCCGCCGCCATCGACCAGCGTGACCTTTAGCCGCACGTCGTTCACGGTGCCCTTCCCCACGTCGATGGTCTGGGGGCCGGACAACCGCCTGTACGTGACGGAGCTCTTCGGCACGATTCACGCGATCACCCTGGACGCCAACCAGCAGGTCATCTCCGATGAGGTGATCACCACGCTGGGATCACGCCTGACGCTGGGCATCACGATCGATCCGCTCTCGACGCCCGACAACGTGGTGCTCTGGGTGGGTCACTCGAGCCCATCGGTCGACAACGGCCAGGTCAACTCCAGCATCGTCAGCCGCTTGAGCGGCCCGGGATTCACCACAAAGGAAGACATCATCACCGGCCTGCCGCGCGCGAAGGCCAACCACGCGATCAACTCCCTGCACTTCGGCCCGGACGGCAGGCTGTACATCGCGATGGGGGGCAACACCGGCGCGGGGGCAGCCAACACCGCGAACTCCGAGTTCGGCTCGCGGGCGGAGCAGCCGCTATCGGCTGCGCTGCTGGTGGCCGACGTGCGCGCGCCCGGCTTCGACGGCTCCTGCGCCACGCCGGAGCTCTCGTACGGGCCCCCGCCGTGCGACGTCCAGGTCTACTCGTCGGGTTTGCGGAACACCTACGACTTCGTCTGGCACTCCAACGGCTTCCTCTACGCGCCGGACAACGGGCTGGGCGTGACCGGCACCTTCCCGCCGTCGCCAACCCCGCCGTGTGAGGGCTTCGGCAACCCGGCGTCCTGGACCTCTGGCGGGCACAACCCGGGTGAGCAACCCGACGTGCTCAACCGCCTGGAGCCAGGCAAGTACTACGGGCACCCGAACCCCTACCGCAACGAGTGCGTCTTCAAGGACGGCTCGTACCAGGGCGTCCCGGCCCCGTCGAACTACGTACCGCCGATCTACAACCTGGGCGAGCATCGTTCGTCGAACGCGATCATCGAGTACCAGTCCAACGCGTTCTCAGGCTCGCTGCAGGGTGAGCTGCTGATCACCAACTACTCGGTGGGTGACGACATCACGCGCGTCAGACTGTCGCCGGATGGTTTCACGGTCGTCGACGCCAAGCAGCTGGTCGGCGGCTTCGATGACCCGCTGCCCCTGGTCGAAGGGCCGGGCGGCGTCCTCTACGTCGGTGAGTTCGGCGGCAACAAAGTGACAGCATTGACGCCGGACGTGCCCGACACCGGGCCGCTCGGCGGCTGGGAGACCAAGGCATCGGGGCCGGCGCAGCTGCTCGACGTCGCTGGAACGGCGCTTGACGGCAAGCTCTACGTCGTCGCCGGCAAGACCAGCAGCAACCCCCAGCGCACGATGTACATCTATGATCCGGCTGCGGACTCCTGGTCACAGGGCCCCAGCCTCCCGAACGAGTACCCGGCCGTGGAGAATCCGGCCGCGGTCGCCTACGACGGTAAGCTCTACGTCTTCGGTGGGTCGTCCAGCCCATTCTCGGGAGCGACGACGGCGGCGGCGGTGTTTGACCCCGCCACGTCGACCTGGACAATGCTGCCGCCGATGGCTACCGCCCGCGGCGGGCCGATGGCGCAAGCGGTTGACTCGAAGATCTACGTCGCCGGCGGTCTGGGCGGGAACGGCGCCTCGCTCACCTCGGTCGAGGTCTTCGATCCTGCGACGAACACCTGGAGTTCCGCGCCGCCGATGCAGACGCCGCGCGATAATGCCGGCTCGGCGGTGCTCAACGGGAAGTTCTACGTCTTCGGTGGCCGCACCCGCGACTTCAGCGGATCTGAGATCGACGGCACGCTGTCGAGCGTCGAGATGTTCGACCCCGACACCCAGACATGGACGTTCCGGGCATCGATGCCGACCGGCCGCCGTGTGCCAGTGGTCGGCCTGCTGAACGGCCGCGCTCAGGTCATCGGCGGCGAGCGCACGCCGTCCGGCGGAACCTTTGTCGCCAACGAGGAATATGATCCCCTGACGGACACCTGGCGCAGCCTGGCACCGATGACCGTCGGGCGGCACGGCGCGGCCGCGGGCACGATCGGCGGCGCGGTCTACGTCGCCTTCGGCGGCGTGACCGGAGGATCTTCGTTCTCGGACATCAACGAGGCGTTCTCCTTCTCGTCGAGCGGCGACTTCACGCCGCCTGCCGCGCCAGAGAACCTGACGGCCAGCCTGGCGGCCGATGAGGTCACGATCAATCTCGACTGGGACGACAACGACGAACCTGATCTGCGCAGCTACCGCATCTACCGCGGCAGCCAGTCGGGCGGTCCCTACACGCGCATCGCCGAGATCGGAGCGGCGACATCGAGCTACGCCGACGTCACCGCCCCGGCTGGCGCCACGTCCTACTACTACGTCACGGCCGTCGACACCAGCAACAACGAGTCGCCCCCGTCGAACGAGGCGAGCGCCGTGAAGCCGGAGGACACCACGCCCCCGGCGACGCCGGCCAACCTGACCGCGACCGGCGTCATCGGCGGCATCAACCTGGATTGGGATGACGTCGGCGACGTCGACCTGGCGGGCTACCGAATCTACCGCAGCGAGCAATCCGGCGGTCCGTTCAGCCAGATCGCCGAGATCGGCACGACGTCGTCCTACAGCGACGCGACGGCCATCATCGAGACGCCGTACTACTACCAGGTCACCGCCTTCGACACGGCCGACAACGAGTCCGCGCCGTCCAACGAAGCCGGCGCCACGCGTCCAGACGTGACCTTCGACATCGTCTACAGCACCAACTCGAAGCGCACGAACCCGGCGCCGCTGGATGGCGCGACCGTGTCCGGCAACATCTTCGTCTTCACCACACCCGACACGCCACAGATCACCCAGGTGCGCTTCTACTTCGATGACCCGGACCTGACCGGTAACCCGTTCAGCGTCGAGAACAGCGCGCCCTACGATATGGCCGGCGGGACGACGAGCACCGCGTCCGCGTTCAACACCGTCACCCGTACCAACGGGGCGCACACCGTCTCGGTGGAGATCGCGTTCAATGACGGCTCGGTGAGGACGCTGCACGCCAACTTCACGATCGACAACGAGCCTCCGCCGGTCGAGGCAAAACCGCTGCCCGGTACGATTCAGGCCGAGGATTACGACGTCGGCGGCCCTGGCATCGGGTTCTTCGATACAACGCCCGGCAACAGCGGCCATGCCTACCGGAATGAGGCTGTCGACATTCAACCGACGACGGATGTCGGCGGCGGCTACAACGTGGGCTGGATCCGCACCGGCGAGTGGCTGCGCTACACCGTCGACATCGCGGCCGAGGACCTCTACACGATCACGTTCCGGGTCGCCACGCAGTTCGACAACCGCCAGCTGCATGTCGAGCTTGACGGCGTCAACATCTCCGGGACGGTCGTGCTGCCCAATACCGGCGGAACGCAGAACTGGACTGATGTCGCCATCACCGTCCCGCTCCCGGCCGGCGTCCACCAGATGAAGATCTTCATGGACTCCGACAGCTTCAACTTGAACTACTTCACCGTCGTGCCGGCCGACGACGGGTCACCGCCACCGGTCGACCTGACGCCGCCGAGCGCGCCAGCGAACCTGACGGCAACTGGCACACCGGCCGGCATCGATCTCGATTGGGCCGACAACACCGAAACCGACCTCGCCGGCTATCGCGTCTACCGCAGCACGCAAGCGGGCGGCACGTTCACCCAGATCGCGGAGCTTGGCGCGACATCCGCCTACAGCGATACGAGCGCCACGCCGGGCGTCCAGTACTTCTACCGGGTCACCGCGTTCGACACCAGCCTCATCGAGTCCGCGCCATCGAATGAAGCCAGCGGAACGCGGGTGGCGGACACGACCCCGGCGGCGATCCCGTTCGAGGGCACGATCCAGGCTGAGGACTACGACTCCGGCGGGCAAGGCGTCGGTTACTTCGACACCTCCTCCGGGAACACTGGCGGCGCCTACCGCAACGATGGCGTTGATATCCAACCGACGACCGACGTCGGCGGCGGCTACAACGTGGGCTGGATTCGGGCTGGTGAGTGGCTGCGCTACACCGTCGATATCGCGGCCGAGGGCGAATACACGATCACCCTGCGCGTTGCCACGCCGAACGACAACCGCAGCTTGCACCTCGAGCTGGATGGGGTTGACATCTCCGGCCCGATCGCCCTGCCGAACACGGGCGACTTTCAGAACTGGGTTGATGTGCCCGTTAGCGTCGAGCTGCCGGCTGGCATCCATCAGCTGAAGATCGTCATGGACACGGACAGCTTCAACCTGAACTACTTCACCGTCACCGCTCCGGGCAATCCCGGCTAGCCGATGGCGGGTGGAGCGAACGATGGGATGTGGGCGCATGCGAGCGGCTCTCGACGGGCAGACGGGAGTCCCGCTCGCATCCGCCCACGGTTGAGCGGGTATCGACGATGAAGGCAACGACACTTACCGGGTAGATTCTCAGGGAGATCATGATGAGACGAAGCGGACGCCTTCCCAGCACTGCAATGCTCCTGTTGAGCCTATCGCTCGTCGTCGCGCTGTTCGGGCAAATCGGCGCGCCGGAAAGCACGCGCGCCCAAAGCGCCTACAGCATCGTCTACAGCACGTCATCCAACCGCTCGAACCCGGCGCCGTTGGACGGCCGCACGGTCAGCGGCAACATCTACGCGTTCACCACGCCGGTGGACGACGGGATCACCCTCGTGCGCTTCTTCCTCGACGACCCGGGCATGACCGGCAGCCCGCGCCAGGTCGAGAACAACCCACCGTACGACTTTGCCGGTGGATCCACGAGTAAGGCCGACCCGCTGAAGACGACCTCGCTCTCCGATGGTCCGCACACGATCACGGCGGCGCTGGACATGGACGATGGCACCACGGAGATCATCCACGCCGCCTTCACCGTCCGGAACTCGACCGCCACCGGACTCGAATTCGACGTCGCCAGCCTGAGCTTCGCGGCGCCGGCCAACGGCAGCCCGGTGTCCCAGAGCGTGACCGTCTCTACCATCGATGGCTCACCGGCCAGCCTCACACTGACGAGCGACGTCTCCTGGCTCACGGTCAGTCCGTCATCCGGCACTGCGCCGCTACAGGTGACGGTCACCGCGACGCCCGGAATCCTGCCGGAAGGCGTCTACACCGGCACGCTGCGGGCAACCGGCCCGGGAATGGCGCCGGCGAACCTGAACGTGGCGTTCGGAATCCCGGATGTCGGACCGGATCAAGTCCACCTCGCCTGGGTCGCTGACCCTGCGACGACGCTGACCGTGGTCTGGCGGACGCTCGACCCGACTGTGCCGTCAGTCGTCGAGTACCGGGCGGCGGGCAGCACGGCCTGGCAGAGCGCGACCGGCGCCACCCGCCCATCGGGCACGACCGGGAAGCTGCATGAAGTGACGCTCTCGTCGTTGACTCCGGCGACGACCTATCAATATCGAGTGCAAGGGCCGGGCGGGACTTGGAGCGAGATCTTCGAGACGCGCACGGCGCCAGGCTCCGGCGCAGCCGACTTCGACTTCATCTACGTCGCCGACACCGGGCTGATCGGCCGCCAGGACGGCCTGGCCACCGGAACCCGGCAGGTCATCGACGAGATCGCCGGGCTCAACCCGCACCTCATCCTGGCCGGCGGCGACTTCGCCTACTTCAACACCGACAAGCGCTTCGGAAACCTGGAGAACACGATCGACGCCTGGTTCAACCAGATGCAGCCAGCCATCAGCCGCGCGCCAGTGATGCCGGCCTATGGGAACCACGAAGCGTTGCTGTCGGAGAAGTCTTCGACCTGGGCGGAGCGCTTCCCCACGCCGCCCGGCTTCGATGGCCACCGCAACTACTCATTCGACGTCGGGGACGTGCATTTCGTGGCGATCTTCGCGGTGGAGAATGACGATCCGCTCCCGGCCGCCACGATCGACTGGATCAGGCAGGACATCCAGGCCGCCCAGGCCGCCGGCCAGCGCTGGATCATCCCGTTCTTCCACGTCTCGCCGTTCGCCGAGGGCAAGAACCATCCCTCCAATCTCGCCCTCCGCGCCCAACTCGGCCCGCTCTTCGAGTCGCTCGGCGTCCAGATCGTGATCGCGTCCCATGACCAGAGCTACGAGCGCACCTACCCGTTGGTTGACGTGCCGGACACGAATACGCCGACATCCACATCAACATCCTGCTACACGATGCAAGACGGCGTGACCTGGATCAAGGTGAGCCCGGGCGGCAAGCTCTCGAACATCAGCGGCAATTTCTCGCCCTGGAAGACCAGCACCGCGCCCGCCTGGACGGCCTTCCGCGACAACACGATGCACCACTTCCTGCGGGTGCGCGTCTCAGCCGAAGGCAAGCTCATCGTTGAAGCCTTCGGCGTCTCCGGCAACGGCTCGGCGCCAGTCATCCAGGACCGCTTCGAGTACACGACCGCGGATTGCCCGCCGCCGGACACGACGCCACCAGCCGCGCCGACCGGCCTGAGCGCGACCGCTTCGGACGACGGGATCGCGCTGGACTGGGCCGACAATGGTGAGGCGGATCTGGCCGGCTATCGCGTCTACCGCTCGGGGAACGCGAGCGGTCCGTTCTTCCCGCTCACGGCCGCGCCGGTCACCAGCTCGCAGTACTTCGACGCACAGGCGCCCGCTGGCGTCTCCTACTACCAGGTGACGGCCGTCGATCAGGACGGCAACGAATCCGACCCGTCCGCAACCGTTGACGCCGAGCGCCCTGCTCCGCCGCCAGCGGCTTTCGAGATCGTCGTCAGCACGTCGAACAGGCGCACGAACCCGGTCCCGCTCGAAGGCCAAACGGTGTCCGGTAACGTCTACGTCTTCACGACCCCAACCGACTCATCGATCGCGGGCGTGCGCTTCTACCTGGATGACCCCGGCATGACCGGCGGCCCGCACCAGATCGAGACCAACCCACCGTACGACTTCGCCGGTGGTTCGACGAGTAAGGCCGACCCGTTCAAGACGACCTCGATTGCCAACGGGCCGCACACGATCACGGCCGCGCTGGACATGGACGATGGCACGACGCAGGTCATCCATGCCCGCTTCACCGTCCAAAACGGCTGACATCGCGGAGCGCCCCGCCACCGCTCGAGTGCGGTGGCGGGGCGCCTCTCAACAAAATCTCAACCAAAGGCAGGGATACTGGGAACCGCCACGGTGTCGGACGTGATCCAGACGCGTTGATTGGGGATGTCTGGTGTCAATGATGCGTCCACGTGGCTTTTCGTGTGTTTGCGCAGGTGGGGGCCAAGCATGCGCGTTCCGGCTCCTCGGAGCAAAAGACGATAGGTGATGCAGCAAACCGGCCATGACGCCCGGTCTGCGCGATCCTGCCGCGGGGGCAGGTTCTCGATGCCGAAGACAGAGGTTGAACCGGTGCGAGCTTGCCGTCGACGGCACAGCCGGGCATCTGCTGACGAGCGGGTTACGCCGCCCGTTTTCCCCATCAGCGCAAACACTATGGGCACGCGCACGCGCGAGGTCCGAAATTGCTGAAGGGCTCTGACGGATGCGAAACCGCTTGATGCTGTCGATCTTCGCCGCCGGGCTCATCCTGGCCGCCATACTGCCAATCGCACTCGACACCGTTCCGGCTCGCTCGGCCGGGGGCAGGACCGAGATCCGCACCGGCAAAATGCTGGGGAGCGGCTATAACCCGCGCTGGTTCTACATCCGCACGGGAGGCGGCGCCTGGCAACCGACCTACGCCGGCACCGCCGTCCAGGGGCGCCTGCTCAACTTCCGCGCCGCAAACGCGATCTTCGACGACGAGAAAGACTCCGATTTCGACGCCCAGGCCAACACCAACGCTTTCATCAGCAATCTCGACGCCTATAAGCAGCACGGCATCATCGCGTTCACGATCAGCCTGCAGGGCGGGAACCCAGGGTATGACGGCGCGCTGGCAAGCGCGTTTCGGGCGGACGGCTCACTGAAGAGCGACTGGATGGCGCGCGCCGGTCAGGTCATCGAGGCGGCCGACAAACGTGGGCAGGTCGTCATCCTGGGGTACTTCTACTTCCGCCAGGATCAGATTTTCAAAGATGCCGCCGCCGTCAGAGCCGCCGTGCGCAACGCCACCGATTGGATCATCGCGAACAACTACCGCAATGTCATCATCGAGATCGCCAACGAGCACGAGCACCACGACTACGATCACGACATCATCGACGACAACACGACCACCAACGGCATCGGCGAGCTCATCGCCCTGGCCAAGAGCCGCTTCGACGGCGTCGGATGGCGCGTGCCGGTGAGCGCCTCGCGGATCGACATCAGCTTCAAGCATGGGCTCCAGGCAACGGCCGACGTCGCGCTCGTGCACGGCAACGGCACCACGGACTGGAACGGCGAAGACACCTACAAGGACATGAAGGCCGTCTACGACGCCAACTCCGTGCCGGTCGTGATGAACGAGGACCACAACGGCACCACGCCGGGCACCCGGCTCCTCGAGCGCGACACCGAGGTCCTGGACGATGCCCTCAGAGCCGGCGGATCCTGGGGCCTGATGTGGTCGCGCTACAACCAGTACGAGCCATTCGAGTGGCACCTGGGTGACCCACAGAAGATCGACACCGAGGCCGGCTACTTCCACGCGATCCTCGACCAGATCCAGCAACGCGTCTACGGCTCGTCGCCGCCACCAGGCACACCAGCGCCCACGACGGCTCCTAACACGCCGCAACCGGGAACGGGCAGCTATAGCCTGCAGTTCTCATTAACCGGCAATCGCGCCAACCCGGCCGCGCTATCGGGCGCGACCGTCGGTGGCGTGATCTACCCGTTCGTGTCCGGGCCTATCGGCGACGTCGAATCCGTCACGTTCCAGTTGGACGGGAGCTACCACGGCGTGGAGAACAACCCGCCCTACGACTTCATGGGTGGCTCGACCGGGGAAGCCGAGCCCTGGAACACGAAATCGGTCACGGACGGGCAGCACACCATCCGGGCGGTCATCGAGCGCAAAACCGGCGCCGACGTCACAGTGACCGCGACCTTCACCGTCGCCAACTCCCCGACGGCCGCAACACCGACGCCCTCCCCGACACCCAAGTCGCCCCCGACCGCAACGCCGACGCAAGCGAGCGGGAGCAACTACAGTCTCGTTTACTCACTGTCTTCGCAGCGTTCCGATCCGGCTCCGCTCGCCGGCGCCGTCGTGATCGGCAAGCTCTACATCTTCACGACGCCGGACACTGCCGCCATCGAAGAGATCACCTTCTACCTGGACGGTGAATACGTCAGCGAGGAAGAGAACGACCCCTACGACTTCAAGGGCGGAACAGTCGCGTCCGCGAACGACTGGAACACGACCAAAGTGCCCGACGGCCAGCACACGATTGAGGCTGAGATACTGCTGACGAACGGGACAATCACGAGTGCCAGCGCCAGCTTCACCGTCGCAAACAATGGGCTGCCGCCGACGCCGACGCCGACGAAGGCCCCATCACCGACGCCGTCGCCAACGCCGCACCCCGACATCTACGGGCTGGTCTACTCGCTGTCGTCGAACCGCGCTGAGCCCCGCGAGCTGGCGGGCGCCACGATCAGTGGCAAGGTCTACGTCTTCACAACGCCGGACTCCCCGGATATCGAGGAACTCAACTTCTACCTTGATGGGGACTATGTGGGCGAAGAGGAGAACGCCCCGTATGACTTCATGGGCGGAACGGTCGCGTCCGCCAGGTCTTGGGACACGACCAGGGTGGCCGACGGGCAGCACACGATCGAAGCTGTGCTGTTACTGGTCGATGGGTCGACCACGCGCACCGGAGCCACATTCACCGTCGCGAACGGGGATTGATAGCGTTGCTGCCGGTCCCCTGCCACCCCGCGAGCGAGCGCCAGGGGACCGGACGGGCGCTGGGGTTGACCGCGCGAGGGTCGCCAGGGCGCATGGTACTCACGCTTGATAATCGACTGTGGGTTGCGTGCGTGGATTCGACGCGATAGGCTTCCGCCTGTTCGGAGAGGTGGCGTGCAAGCACGGCGCCAGAATCCGACGAGAGGGTGGCGGGTATTGTTGGGGCAATGCCCGTCATGGATGAACCAGTAGCACGACGTGAGTTTGAGCCGGTGGGGATCAGACGCGTGTCGTACGAATGTCTGGGGCGGGGAGCCTTCGACCAGAGCACTTGGGTGGTGCCCTGGTCCCTATCCTTGGGGGTACAACCAGCTTCAGCCTTTCCATACGACGTAGGACAA
>DATGQR010000515.1:0-2202 GCA_035304105.1 Thermomicrobiales bacterium
CCGCGCGGGACGGCGATGAAGCTGCCGGGCTTGCCCTCGTACACCTGGCTGTCGATGGCCACCTCCAGCTCGCCGGCGAGGATGTAGAAGTACTCATCCTCCGCCGGGTGAACATTCGGCGGCGCCTCGGCGCTCTTGCGGCTGCGCATCTCCAGCAGCGCGAAATGCCGGGAGGTGTCCTGCCCCGTCGCCAGGGGAGTGATCAGCATCTGGCCCAGGAACCAGATCGAGGTATCGAGGTCGGGGCTGCGGCTGTGGGGCCGCACGGCGGTGTTCGCCATTGAGAATCGCTCCTTTGCGATGTGCGCCCATGCGCTTTCGTCTTACTCCAGTGGCGACGCCGTCGCTGCGTCGCGCAGATCCCGGAGTGGGCCGCACTCGCGTCGCGCGGTCCGAACGCTGGCTTGTAACGCCTTTTCGAGCGTAAGCTTCTCACTTTGCGATGGCAAGGCCGCCACGAATTGTTTCAAGGAACGCGCCATGACGTTCAGAAAAAGGGGCCGGCCGCCGGAAGATCGCCTGGCGCGGCGCAACGAGATCTTCGCCGCCGTCAGCCCGCTCATCCTGGAACGCGGCGCGCGCGGGGTGACGATGCGCGAGGCCGCCTACGCCGCCAGCATGAGCGTCGGCGCCCTGTACTACTACTTCCCGACCAAGCGCGACCTGCTGCTGCACGGCCTGGACAGCGAGGCGATTGCCCAGCACTGCCGCAACGTCGACGCGCTCATCGGCCACCTGGAGCGGCAGGACCCGCGGCAGTTCTTCGAGCGGCTGACGGAGTCGTTCATTGACGGTGTGATGATGTCCCAGCCCTCGATGCAGGCCGCGATCGAGCTGGGCGCGGGCGAGCTGCAGCCGGCGCTGAACCAGGTGCGCGCCAACCTCTCGACGTCCGAGAGCGCGCTGGCCAACGCTCTGCGCCGGGCCGTTCCCGGCCTCGACGAGTCGCAGGTCGCCGCGACGGTGCGCGCCGCGCGACGGATCATCCTCGGCGCGCTGGTGGATGCCAGCGTCACCGCCGAGGAACTGCGCTCCGCCCTGCAGGCGCTGTTTTTCGCGCTACCACTCCACGACCCGGTTGAAGCCGGTACGGGGAGCCGGCACAGCCAACTCTCGACATAACACTGGCAGAGCAGCAGCGCGCTCAACGCCTGCCAGCTTCACGCCGCATCGCCTCGAATGCGCAGGGAAGTGCCAAGGCTCCCGATTAGCCGCGGTGTGTCCCCATCCACGGCCCGCTGCGCTACGATCCCGCCAAATGAAAACGGACACATGCAAGCAGGGAGGAGCGACCAATGCCAGCAGGGAGCAGCCCCAGCCTGACACCGGACGAAGCGCGCCAGTTGCACGAGGAAGCGCTCGTCATCGACACTCAGCAGCCGCCGATCACCACCGGCATCGTCTTCACCGAGGGGATGAAAGCCGCCGTCGAGGAGCAGGCCGCCCGGGGCCGCACGCGCGCCGAAGCCGCGCCGGCCATCGAAGCGGCGCTGGTGCGCGACATCCAGACCTCGCAAGCGGCCCGCGACCTCTACCTGGGGATGTGGCGCGAGGCTGGCGTGACCGCCGCCTGTGGCACCTACTCCGGCAGCCACAAGCTCTCGGCCGCCTTCGAGAGCGCCATCCGCAAGATCGCCAACGCGCACGCCATCGTCAGCGCCCTATCCGACGACATGCTCATCGCCCGCACGGCCGCCGACATCGAGCGCGCCCACGCCGAGGGCAAGCGCGCCGTCATCATCGACTTCCAGAACACCGTGCCTTTCGCCGACGACCTGGACCGCATCCAGACATTCCACGGCCTGGGGCTGCGCATGGTCCAGCTCACTTACAACCTCCAGAACCTGGTCGCCGACGGCTGCACCGAGACCTACGGCGGCGGGCTGACCTACTTCGGCCAGGCTGTCGTCCAGCGGCTCAACGAGCTGAACATTTTGGTCGACGTCAGCCACTGCAGCGAGCAGACCGGCTGGGACGCCATGAAGGTCTCCAGCGCCCCGGTGATCGTCTCGCACTCCTCGAGCGCCAGCGTGGCCAGGCACGATCGCGGCAAGTCGGACGACCTGGCGCGCTCGATCGCCGAGCAGGGCGGCTACTTCGGCGTCGTCGTCATCCCCGGCTTCATCCGCGAGACGCCTGGCGCGACGCTGGACGACTTCGTGGCCCAGATCAACCACCTGGTGAACGTCTGCGGAATCGACC
>DATGQR010000516.1:0-5876 GCA_035304105.1 Thermomicrobiales bacterium
GGACGACCGACGACCTGCCTGAGGGCTACGACACGACGCCGACCTACTACGTGAGCCAGGCCGGCTCGGCGACCGTCACGATCGACACGGCCGAGGCGCAGGCGATCATCGACCAGCTGAACTTGCCGATCTACTCGCTGCCCGACGCCGCGACCTATCCGGAGATGACCTTCACGATGGACATCCCGCAGACGCTGGTGCAGGAGTTCAAGGGCGCCAGCGAGGATGAGCGCATCTTCGTGGCCCAGCTCGTCAGCCCGACGCTGATCACGCCCGAGGGCCTCGACATGGACGCGCTGCGCGAGGATCTGCTGGCCCTGCCGGGCCTGCCACCGGACTTCGTCGCCCAGCTGCGCTCGATCGATGACTGGGAATCGACGCTGATCGTCCCGATCCCCGAGGGCTTTTCGAGTGACGACGTAACCATCGATGGCGAACCTGGCTTGTTGATTACGTCAGACGATGAAAAGGGCGCCGTAGCCCTATGGGAAGATGACGGCGTGCTCTACATCGTCGGCGGCACTGAGTCCGGCGGCACGATCTCGGACGTCGCCAAGTCGCTGGACTAGGTGGTAATCGACAACGTCAATTCCACCACCCCTTTCCCGTTCCAGTTGTGGGCCGCTACCCCGGCGGCCCACAACGCTGTTAATTACACTTGCGGGCGGCCGAGGGGCGGAAGCTGTAGTGGCACATGGCGACGACGCGCGAACATCTCACCATCCACGACGCCGGGGCGATGAGCGCCGATCTGGCGATCGAAACACGTGGCCTGCGGAAGGTCTATGGCGATGTCGTCGCCGTCGAGGACCTGACGCTGTCGGTGCTCCAGGGCGAGGTCTTCGGCTTTCTCGGCCCCAACGGCGCCGGTAAGAGCACCACGGTCAAGATGCTGACCGGGCTGGTGCGGCCGACTTCAGGCCACGCGCGCCTACTGGGGCGCAAGCTGGGAGACCGCCAGGCCAAGCGCCAGATCGGCTACCTGCCCGAGCTGTTCCGCTTCCATGACTGGCTGACCGCCCGCGAATTTCTCGACGTCCACGGCCGGCTGGCCGGCATGTCCCGGGAGGAGCGGCAGGCGCGCATCCCCGAGGCGCTCGAACTGGTCGGCCTGGCCGGGCGCGAGGACGATCGGCTGCGGACATTCTCGAAAGGGATGCAGCAGCGCGCCGGCCTGGCCCAGGCGCTGCTCCACCGGCCGCGCCTGGTCTTCCTCGACGAGCCCACCTCAGCGCTCGACCCCATCGGCCGCCGGATCGTGCGCGACGTCATCCGCCAGCTGCGGGCCAGCGGCGTGACGGTCTTCCTCAACTCGCACCTGCTCTCCGAGGTCGAGATGGTGTGCGACCGCGTGGCAATCCTCAACCGCGGCGTCGTCGTCGCGGCCGGACGGCTTGACGAGCTGCGCCCGCAGGGTGTCTCGGTCAGCCTGCGCCTGGGCGGCTGGAATGACGCGGTCGCGGCGGTCGTCCAGGAGTTCGGCGCACTCGACGCGCACGAGGACCTGGGCGCGGGCGTCGCGCTGATCAGCGTGCAGCTGCCCGCCGAGGAGGTTGTCGCCGGCCTGGTCGACCGGCTGGTCGCGGCAGGCGCAGCGATCTACGAGGTGACCCCGCGGCGCGAGACGCTGGAGGAATTGTTCGTCAGCCTGGTCGATCAGACTGACGGGATGGACGTCGGCCGATGATGCCTCTGCTGATCGCCCGGCTGACGCTTCAGGAGGCCGTGCGCCGCAAGCTGGTCTGGGTGGTGCTGTTGCTCAGCGCCGTCTTCATTGTGCTCTACATCTACGGCTTCCGGGTCGTCGTCGACGACGTCGAGGCCTTCAACGCCCAACGCGGCGGCGCCCCGCGCGAGATCATCCCGCGCGAGGTCCAGCTGAGCGTGATGGTCATGCTCGGCCTCTGGACGGTGAACTTCCTGGCCGGGGTGATGACGATCTTCGCGGCGGTCGGCGCGATCTCCAGCGAGATCGAGGCTGGCACCCTGCACGTCATTGCGACCAAGCCGCTCTCGCGCTGGGAGATCATCGCCGGCAAGTACTTCGGCTTCCTGGCGATGATCGTGATCTACATCGGACTGATGTTCGCCTCGGTGATCGCCACCGCGCGGCTCGTCGGCGACTACACCCCGCCGAATATGCTGACCGGCCTGGCGCTGATGGTTCTCGTCTCGACCATTCTGCTCAGCCTGACGATGCTCGGCTCGACGATCTTCTCGACGATGGCCAACGGTGTCGTCGTCTTCATGCTCTATGGCCTGGCGCTGACCGGCGGGCTGGTCGAACAGATCGGCACCTCGCTCGACAATGACACGATGATCCGCCTCGGCGTCGCCAGCAGCATCCTGGTACCCAGCGACGCGATGTGGAAGCTGGCCTCTTACAAGGTCCAGCCTGCCATTGCCGTCTCGTTCACCGGCCCCAATCCCTTTGGCACGATCGTGCCACCCAGCGACCTCGCCGTCCGCTACGCCATCTTCTACTGCATCGCCATCGTCCTCGCCTCTGTTTTCGTCTTCCAGCGCCGAGACATCTGAGGCAGGTTCGTAGGTTGTAGTTTGTAGGAAGACCGAGTCTGGCATTCTGTCTTCACTACAAACTGCAAACTACAACCTACGAACTCCGTCCCTACGGGACGCGGCGGCGAGGGCGATCAGGAGGCCGATCGCGAGGGTGGCCGTGGCGGCGGGGGAGCCTTCGAAGCCGAAATCGCCGCCGAGAATGGCATCGCTGCCGGTGGGGACGATACGAGCGATCGCGCCGCCGCCGATCTCCAGGCCGCTGACCTTGAAGCCGAAGACGTTGCTCTGGGCCCAGTTCCAGGCGACGTGGAAGGCGCCGGCCGCCCAGATGCCGCCCTCCAGCAGGGCGATCAGCGTAAAGAGCACGGCGACCAGCAGCAGGTTGACGACGGCCAGCGTGTTGATGCCTGGGTTGCCGAGGTGTAGGAAGACGAAGACGACTGCGGTGAAGATCGCGCCGGAGAGCGGGCCGAGCTGGACGCCGCTGTTCTGCAGCAGCCAGCCGCGGAACATCAGTTCCTCGGTCATGCCCTGCACGCTCCAGCCCAGCAGCACGACCAGTCCCGGCGCAATGGCGACCCAGCCGGTGGTGTCGGTCTGCTCGAACTCCAGCGTGGCATCACCAGTGGTCAGGATCAGCACCACGCCGAGGGCGATCAAGCCCGCGCCGAAGATGAAGCCGATGGCGGCGTGGCGCAGCGCCGAGGCGCCCTCCAGCCCCAGCGTGGCGATGCCGCGCTTCTCCCGCCGCACCCATAGCGCGATCAGCGCGATGACCGGCAGGTAGGAGACGAGGAAGAAGGCTGTGGTGTCGAACGCGCTGCGCCACAGGTCGGACTCCTCGGCGGACTCGAGCGGGATCAGGAGGGCCGGCGCGCCAGCGAGCGTGAAGAGCAGCAACAGGAGGGGGATAGCCCACCAGCGGGTGAGCGATTCGCTGCGCCGGGCGAGCTGAAAGAGCCGGTTGTTGGCGTCCCGAAAAATGTCCACGCTATCGCCTTCGGATCACTCTCGAACGTGCCTGCCCGCCGCGGGGCAAACCGCTCAAGTATTCCCGATACGCGGGGTGCATTGCGCCGGGTATGGTCACGCCATCGCCGCCGGGCTGGGCAGCGGCGCGATGTGGACGTTGATGCAGCTCGCCCCGCGCCGCCCGAAGGCTTCCTGGAGCGCGCCCGCAAGCTCCTCGTCCGACGTCACCCGCTCGCCGTAGGACTCGAAGCCGGCCGCGACCAGGTCGTAGCGCGCCTGGAGCAGCTCAGTCTCGAAAGTTCGCTCGCGGCCGTAGCGGCGCACCTGGAGGTGCCACTCGGCGGCCCAGCGGGCGTCATTGCCGATGATCGCGACAATCGCCAGTCCGTAGCGGGCCAGCGTCTCGAACTCGGACAGGTGGTAGCCGGCCCCGCCGTCGCCCATGATCGCGATCGCCCGGCGGCCGGTGCCTTCGAGCGCGACCGCCGCGCCGACCGCCATCGGGATTGCCCCGCCGATCGCGCCGAACTTGCTGTTCCAGAGCACCGGGTTCGGCAGTCCGCGCAGCCCCAGGCGGACCCACTGGCAGAACTCGCCGCCATCGAGCAGGATGACGTCGTCCGGGCCGATGCGCTGGCGCACGCCGGCAGTGATCGCCAGCGGGTGGACCTCGCCCTCCGGAACCGGTTCCGGCTCAGGCGGCGTAGAGACCGGCCAGAGCGCCGACCAGCTAGGGTCGACGGCCCCGCTCGGCTTGACGCTCGCGGCCAGCGCTTCGAGCACCGCCGCTGGGTCGGCCTGGACGTGGAGGTCGATCTCTCGCTCAGGAGGCGGGTCGCCCGGGGCGTCGATCAAGAGGATGGCGCCGTCGCTGGCGAGCCGCTCGGGCGCCAAGAAGCCGATCGCGAAGTCGTCCGGCGCGACGACCAGCGCGCAATCGCAGTCGGGCATGTGCCGGATGATGTCGGCATAGCGCAGATCGGCCAGGCTGCGCGGCGCTTCGATCACGACCGGTTCGATCTCCAGGGCGATCGCGATGCTGTCCAGCGCCGTCCGGGCGCGGCCGCGCATCGCCGCCGGGCGGGCGAGGATCAACGGCCGCTTCGCCGTTGCCAGCCGCGCCGCAATCTCCTCCAGCGTTGCTCTCTGGCGCTCGGTCAATTCCGATGGCATGCTCTCCGGCGCGTCTTCGGGAGCCGTGCCGGATGCAGCCAGCAGATCGCCGGGGAGGCTGACGTGTACCGGCCCCGGCACGCCGGCGGTGGCCAGCCTGGCGGCCTCGGCGATGGCGCCGGGGATGTCCTCGACCCGCTCCGGCGCGAGCGATGCCTTGCAGATTGCCCCGGCGATGCGTGCCTGATCGAGCTCCTGAAATGCGCCGTGGCCCAGATCAGTCGTCGCACTCTGGCCGCTCATGAAGAGCAGTGGCAGCTCCATCGAGCGGCAGACGCCGACGCCCTGGAGCGCCGCCACGAAGCCGGGACCGGCCGAGGTCAAGACGGCGCCGATCTTGCCGGTCAGCTCCGCCCAGGCCGTTGCCGCGTAGGCCGCGGCCGATTCGTGGCGCATGTGGACGATTCGCAGTCCGGCGTCTGGGGCCGCGTCGTAGATCGGCAGGATCTGATTGCCGGAAACCGAGAAGACAGCGTTCGTCCCCAGCCCGGCCAGTGCCCGGCAGACCATCTCGCCACCGGTGCGCGCTTCCCTCGTCAATGGATCCATCACTTCCCGCTACGCGTCAGCTGGCGATCTCGTCAACAGCCCAGGTCGCCTGCTCTTGCGTGAACAGGTCCTGGTAGGTGATCGTGTACGGTCCGCCACCGGCCGGCACGTCGAAGGCAATCTCGCCGTCGAGCGTGTCGCCGGGCTGGATCTCGGCGTCCAGCGTCGTGGTGAGGTTCGCGAATAGCTCGACAGGGAACGACTCGCCGCTGGCATCGAGCAACTCGAACTGCAGCAGGGACGACATGATGACGGGTTCCGTCGAGGTGTTGGTCATCCGGAAATTGAGCACCAGGTACTCGCGGCCCGCGTCTGGCGCGATCAGCCCCTCGGTGTCGATCCGCGCGCCCACATAGGTCGCCTCGATCGCACCGACCGTGGCCGTCTCCCCGGGCTGGAGGATCTCGCCCGTCGGCGGGGCCTGAGTCGGGGCCCCGCCAGCGTCCTCGGTGGGCGTTGCCGCGCCCGCGCCGTCCGTCGGCGTCGCTGCGTTGCCGGGATCGGTGGGCGTTGCCTCGACGCGGTCTTCCTCGGTTGGCGTTTCCGTGGGCGTGGCCTCATCGGCTGGCGTGGGCGTCACGATGATGATGAATGGCGTCGGCGTGGGATCGTCATCGTCGTCCAGGTCATCGGGATCGATCCAGCCGGCCGCCAGCGCG
>DATGQR010000517.1:0-8987 GCA_035304105.1 Thermomicrobiales bacterium
CTTCGTCCAACAAGACGTCGGACGCGATCGCGGCAGGCTGCCCCGGGCGCTCCCGCGAACTCGCCGAAGAAGTGCCCTTCTCCTCGCGCTGGAAGTGGAGCGGGATGGCCTTCGCCGACGCGCCGGACGCGCCGTTGGTGCTCGGCGCCCCGGAGGTTCTGCTCAGCGCCGCCTGCGATGTCCCCAACACCGTCGAAGCCGAGATGGACCGCTGGACGTCCGGCGGCTATCGCGTGCTGCTCTTCGGTCGGGGGCGTGGCGTGGGCACGATGGAGGGCGAGGTCCCCATGCTGCCCGCCGACCTGGAGATCCTGGGGCTGGTGGCGCTCAGCGACGAGCTGCGTGAGGGCGTCGAGAACACGATCAAGTCGTTCACTGACCTGGGCATTAGCCTGAAGGTCATCTCGGGCGACAACCCCGATACCGTCCTCGCGCTGGCCAAGCAGGCCGGCATCCCGGATGCCAGCGTGGCGGTCTCCGGCGCCGACATCGAGGGACTCGACGACGATGAACTGGAGAACATTGCGGAGCAGGCGACGGTCTTCGGACGCGTCACCCCGGAGCACAAGGAGCGCCTGGTGGAGGCGCTGGAGCGGCGTGGTCACTGGGTGGCGATGACCGGTGACGGCGTCAACGACATCCTGGCGCTCAAGAAGGCCAGCGTCGGCATTGCCATGCGCTCCGGCGCCGACGCTACCCGCAACGCCGCCGACATCGTGCTGCTGGAGGATAACTTCGACGTCCTGCCGGCCGCGTTCTCCGAAGGGCAGCGCGTGCTACGCGGCATGAACGACAACATCAAGCTGTTCCTGACGCGCACACTCTCGCTCGTCTTCGTGATCTTCCAGGTCTTGCTGATCGGCCAGGAGTTCCCGATCACTCCCAGCCAGAACTCGATCCTGGCGACGCTCACCGTCGGCATCCCGTCGATCGCGCTGGCCGTTTGGGCGCGGCCGGGCCACACGCCGCGCAATCTCTGGAAGACGATCGTCCAGTTCGTCCTGCCGGCGGCGCTGATGGTTTCGATCATCTCGGTGGCTGTCTATGACTTCTTCCTGACGCTGACCGGCGGCAACGTGGACTGGGCCCAGGCGGCCGTGACGACCACGATGGTCTCCACGCTGCTGTTGATCGTGCTCTTCGCCCAGCCGCCCTCGAAGATCTGGGTGGGCGCCAGCAGCCTCAACGGCGACCGCCGGCCCGCCTACCTCGTCGGCGCGATGTACGCCATCTACGCCATCATCCTGGCAGTCCCGCAGCTGCGCGACTTCTTCGAGCTGCAAGCGCTGCCCTGGTCCGGCTTCGTCATGTTGGCCTTCATCGTGACCGGCTGGGCAGTGCTGGTGCGCTGGATCTGGCGCCAGGCGCTCGGCGACCGCATCTGGAACTTTGGCGAAACCGGCATCAACAACATGATCGAGCGCCTCAATGGTGAGGCGCCGGCAAAGAACTCGAAGCCGCCTGCTTCCTAGCGCTGCGCCTCGCATCCGTGCGCGCGTGCTTCCCCGTACGTATCATCAGAGATGGCTTGTTGAAGCTTCCGCAGTATTGTGGTGAGTGGAGGGAGTCACACGCGTGAGCGCGTTCATCGCGAAGGACCAGGAACGTATCGGCCCGCCCAGCGAGCGAGCGCGGGAATTCCTGCCGGAGCCATACGAGCCGGCCGGCACCCAGCGCGCCGTCGCCCCGACGGTCTGCGCGATTCTGGGAGTCGACCCGCCCGCCGACGCCGAAGAGGAGCCGATCGCGGCCGCCGTCGAAGCTCTTGCGGGTACGGAGCGGCTGGCCCACATCGTGATCGACGCGCTGGGCATAGCCACCTGGAAGCGCTACCCGAACTCGGCGCGCATCGTCGGCCGGCTGGCCGAGGTGCGCTACGTTGAGATCCAGTCCGTGCTGCCAGCGATCACCCCGGTCAACTTCGCGACGATCGCCTCCGGCGCGTCTCCCGAGACGCACGGCATCACCAACCGCGAGCAGCAACTCACCGTCGATACCACCTTCGCACGGCTCCAGGCGGCCGGCAAGTCGAGCGCCGTCTGCGGCCGGGCGCTCTCGACGACCGGCATCCTGCTCGCGCCGCATAGCAGCAACCCCGGCGTCGCCGAGAGCAACACCGACAAGGAGGTCATGGAGCTATTCATGGCCCGCGCGGACGAGCAGGTCGACTACATCCTCGCCCAGCTGCTTGACGTCGACGAGGCCGGCCATCTGGGCGGTCCGTTCGAGCGCTACACCAACCAGGCGCTCGCGCGAACCGGCTTCCGCGTCCGCAACATGCTCCAGGCGGCCGCCGAGAACGGCTACGCGTTGTTGCTGCAGGGCGACCACGGCCAACACGACGTCGAACCGGAGGATGACGCGCCGGAAGATCACAAGGGCACCCACAACGGCCGCCGGCAGGAGGACGTGCGCGTGCCGTTCATCTTCCTGACCAACGACGAGCTCAAGCAGGCGCTGGAGGCAGCGTGAGCAGCCCGTGGTGAGCGGCCACGCGACGGGAATCGCGCGGTGAGTGGCGGGCAACGGCTTCTTGCCGCGCTGGCCGTCTCCATCGCGCTGCTGGCGGGCTGCGTTTCGTCGAGTGACGATGAACCCACGCCCACCGCGCCGGCTCCGCCGACCGCCACGGCCGAGCCGGTCGATCCCACGCCCACCACAGTTGCAGGCCAGGTCACGGCCGGCTTGCCGGGTGCTGGCGATCCCTACTTCCCGGCGTCAGGCAATAGCGGTTACGACGTGAAGCATTATGCCCTAGACCTGCGCTACGACCCGGACACCGACATCCTCGAAGGCGCTGTCAGGATCGAGGCCGTCGCCGAGCAGCGGCTGGCCTCGTTCTTCCTCGACTTCCAGGGACTGGAGATCCACGAGCTGGCGGTCGACGGCCAGGAGGCGCGGTTTGCTCGCAGCGGGGGAGAACTGCAAATCCTGCCGGCCGGCCCAGTGGAAGATGGGGCCTCTTTCGCTGTCGACATAACATACTCTGGAGTGCCGGAGCCGGCCGGGGGGCCGCTGGCCGAGGATGTCGGCTGGCTGACGACCGACGACGGCGCCTTCGTCCTCAGCGAGCCGAACGGCGCGCCCACCTGGTTTCCGGTCAACGACCACCCGCGGGACAAGGCCAGCTACCACTTCCGGATCACCGTCCCGGACGGCGTCGAGGCGATCGCCAACGGCACGCTGGTCGCGACGGCGAGCGCCGGTGACGGCTGGGTGACCTGGACCTATGACGCGCCCTCGCCCATGGCCAGCTACCTCGCGATGGTCGCCGTCGGCCAGTTCGAGTTCAGCAGCACTCAGACAGAGTCGGGCCTGGTGATCCGCGACGCGTACGATGCCGAGTTCGCCGAGGACGCGCGCACCAACTTCGCCCGCACCGCCGAGATGGTGCCGTTCTTTGAGGAGCTGTTCGGGCCGTACCCCTTCGAGATCTACGGCAACGCCGTGCTTGACTTCGACTGGCGCGGCACGGCTCTTGAGACGCAGACCTTCTCGATTTTCGATCGCAACTATGCGCGCCGCGGTATCAGCGCCGAGCCGACGATCGCCCATGAGCTGGCGCACCAGTGGTTCGGCAACAGCGTCTCCCCGGCCACCTGGCGCGATATCTGGCTCAACGAGGGCTTCGCGACCTACGCCCAGTGGCTGTGGATCGAGCACACCACCGGCATCAGCATTGACGAGCAGATCGAGATGGGTGTTGACCGGAGCGACAGGGGCTTGATGCTCCCGCCGCCGGGCGACCCCGGGCCGGACTACTTGTTCAGCCCGAGCGTCTACATTCGCGGCGCGCTGACCCTCCACGCGCTGCGCCTGACGGTTGGCGACGATGCTTTCTTCCAGATGCTGCGTCAGTACCAGGCCACCTACCGCGACGGCACGGCCTCCAGCGCCGACTTCATCGCCGTCGCCGAGGAGGTCTCGGGCCAGGCGCTCGATGATTTCTTCCAGGGCTGGCTGTACGAAGAAGCAGTCCCACCGTTACCGGCGCCATAGCTAGCCCTCGATCTCCTCGCCGTCGCGCGTGCAGCCAGCGGTGAGGCTAGTCCCAGTAGATGGCGGCCTCAGTAAGGAGGATCCACGGCGGGAGGCCGAAGGGACCTTCGGGGACGAGCATCTCGATCGTCAGGCTATTCTGGCCTTCGCGGAGCCAGCCGAGCGCGTTGATCTGCCAGGCGGCCGCCGTCCACTGCTCATTGCCGAAGGGCGAGGGCCCTTCCCAGATCACCTTGTCGTTGAGGCGGATGCGAATCGGCACCGCTTCGGGGCGCTCATCATCCATCCCAACGACGATCAGCCCGATGTAGTCGGTAGGTCGCTCGGTCGCCTCAAAGGTCACGGTCGTCGCCGAGTAGTCGGTGCTGCGCGCATACAGGTGCGCGGCCGGCCGATCGTAGAGGACGCCGTCCTCCCGGCGGTACGCCCCGCCGCCCACGAACTCGTCGCGGCCGAAGGTCATCCCCTGGCCCTGCTGCCACTCAGCCGGGATCTCGCTGACCGGCTGCAGGGGTGGGCCGGACCCATCCGGCTCGGGCGTTGAGGTTTCCTCCTCGGGCGTCGCCGTCGGCTCTGGTTCCGGGGTTTCGGTCGGTTCCGGCGTGGCCGTCGGCTCGGGGGTTGGCGACGGTTCCGGCGTCGGAGTAGGAGTAGGCTCCTCGGTCGGAGGAGGCTCCTCGGTCGCTGTCGGCTCCGGGGGTGGGACGACCTGGCCGCTATCGTCCGCCGTCCCGTCTGGCGCGCCACCCGGGACTTCGGGCTCGGTGGGCGTGGGCACGGCGGCGCCGGTCACGCTGTTGTTGCCATCACCCCCGCTGATCTCTCGAAGCGCCAGCGCCACGCCGGTCCCGGCGAGGACCAACGTCAGGAAGATCACCGGGATCAGCCAGGCGCGGTTGCGGCGCGTGGATCTCCGCCGCCCTTGGACGCGCCGCTGGGGCCGGGTGGCCTGGCTGGCGGCCTCGGCGATCGCCGGGTTTGGTTGTGGCGTCCGGCTCCCCTCGAAATCTGTGCGCATCGTGGCGGTCGGCTGAGGCGGCGGGATAATCGTCCGCGCCGGGCGCACCAGCGCCTCGCGCATCTGGCGGGCGCTCGCATAGCGGTCCGCCGGCATCTTTGACAGCGCCCGCAGCACGACCGCTTCGAGTTCCAGTGGAATCATCTGGTTCAGCTCGCGCGGCCGGACTGGCTGCTCGCTGACGTGGCGATAGAGGACCTGCACCGGGTTGTCGCCGCGGAAGGGCAGCCGCCCGGTGAGCATCTCGTAGAGCATCACCCCGACGGCGTAGAGGTCCGATTGCGGCCCGACGCGCTGGCCGGTCGCCTGCTCCGGCGCCATGTAGGCGGCCGTGCCGATCGTCGCCCCAGTCTGGGTGAGCGTCGCGTCCTGTTGCGCCAGGAACGCGACGCCGAAGTCGGTGAGCTTGGCGACCATGCGGCGGTCGATCAGCACGTTCTGTGGCTTGACGTCGCGGTGGATGATGCCCTCGTCGTGAATCGCGGCGAGCCCGTCGAGCACCTGCCGGGTGAAGCTGACGACCTCCTCGATCGTCAGCGGACCCTCGTCGCGCAGGTACTGGCGCAGGTTGGTGCCGTCGACGTACTGCATGACGATGAACGGCACGCCCTGCTCTTTGCCGAAGTCGTAGACGGCCACGACGTTCGGATGGCTGACGCGCGCCGCCGCCTGCGCCTCGCGGTCGAAGCGCGCCGTGAACTCCGCGTTGGAGGCGTGCTCGCGGCGCAGTACTTTGATCGCGACTTTGCGGTCGAGGACGTTGTCATGAGCGAGGAAGGTACGCGAAAAGGAGCCCTCGCCGATAGGGCTCTCAAGCTCATAGCGCCCCGCGTAGAGGCGGGGAAAAGATAGTGACATCTTTCGATTCGCGGCGTTCCAGCCATTCCCTCACACGGCAGACAATCCGCCGGGCAGTCCCACGTCACTATAATGACATGCGCGGCAACCCGCCGTGTAACCCCGTATACTCGGCTGGTGCATGTACGGATACAACGGACCCTGGAGATGGTGGACGGATGACGCGCACCATTGCCTTCTTCAATCAGAAGGGCGGCACGGCCAAGACCACCAGCACGCTCAACGTCGCGGCCGCGCTGGTCGAGCAGGGCCACCGCGTGCTGGTCGTCGATCTCGACCCTCAGGCCAGCCTCTCGATGGCGCTGGGCGTCGACATCCCGTCCATCGAGAGTTCGATCTACGACGTGCTGGTCGATGACGACGTGCACCTGCCCGACATCGTGCAACCGTCCTCGATCGAGGGCATCTGGATCGCGCCCAGCCATCCCGACTTGGCCGCCGCCGAGCTGGAGCTGCTCAACGTGCTCGAGCGCGAGCGGCGTCTCGAATACGCGCTCTCCGAACTCCAGGGCGATGAATTCGACTTTGTCCTGATCGACTCGCCGCCGACGCTGAACATCCTGAGCATCAACATTCTGGTGGCCGTGCAGGATCTCGTCGTGCCGATCGAGCCGCACCCGCTCTCGATCATGGTGCTGCGCCGGCTTTTCGAGACGATCTCCCGTGTCCGGCGCCTGAACCCGCGCCTACGCGTCGTCGGCTTCCTGCCCACCAAGGTGCACCACTCGTCGCGGCTGGCGGCCGACATGCTGGAGACGCTGCGCGAGCAGTTCCCGCACATTCCGCTGCTGACCCCCGTGCCGCTCTCAGTCAAGGGCGCCGAGTCGATCGTCGAGCACACGTCGATCCTCGAGTACATGCCCCGCTCGCCGCTCTCGGTGGCCTACCGCGAGGTCGCCGCCGAGCTGGCGGGGCTGGAAGCGGGGAGCCCGAGCCATGTCTAGCCGCCGCCGGTTCACCGTCGACGACCTGTTCACCGATACCCGGCCGCAGGCGGTCGGCGTCTCCGACCTGGTCGACGCCAAGGAGATCCGCCTGGAGCGCATCGAGCCGGACCCCGACCAGCCGCGCACCACCTTCGACGCAGAGGGGCTGGAGGAGCTGGCTGCCTCGATCCGGCTGGAAGGCGTGCTCCAGCCAATCGCCGTGCGCTACGACGCCGAGCGCGATATCTACGTGATCATCCACGGCGAGCGTCGCTGGCGGGCCGCCAGGTTGGCCGGCCTGGAGACCATTCCGGCCATCGTGCGCCAGGTCGAGGGCGAGCGCGTCCTGCTCCAGCAACTGATGGAGAACATCGTTCGCGAGGACCTCAACGCGCTCGACCGCGCTCAGGCCCTGCGCGCGCTCAAGGAGCAGATGAACAATGCTCCCTGGGACCAGGTGGCCGAGGCGGTCGGTATCCGCCGCAGCCGGCTCTTCCAGCTGCTGGGCACCGAGAAGCTTTCCGAGCAGTTCCGCGCGCTGCTGCGCGATGGCGTGGTCAGCGAGAAGCAGACGCGCGCCGTCCAGCGGCTGCAGGAAGAGGTTCAGGACGAGCTGGCGCGGCGCGTGATGGCCGGGTCGCTTGCGCCGCCCGAGGTCGAAGCCGCTGCCCGGCGGGTGCGCGACGCCACCTCGTCCCAGGAGGCCGCGGCGCTGCTCGACCTGGCTGCCGCCGAGTCCAGCTCCGAGGCCACCCGCCTGCATCGCGCCACCAGCCGCCAGGCGCGGCGCTTGTTGCTGACGATCAATGACCTCGAAGGCCAGCCGCTGGCGAGCGACCTGCGCGAGGAGCTAGAGGCGCTGGCGAAGCGCATCGAGCAGCTGCTGCGCCCCTACCGCTAACCTCACTCCGTGCTATCGAATCCAGCGGCGAACAGGCTACGATTTGCCTGAGTCGGCGAGCTTGCATGAAAGAGTTGAGCCATGAGTAACACGGTGATCGTCCCGCTTGATGGGTCGCAGACTTCCGAGCAGGCGTTGCCCTTCGCCCAACTGCTGGCCGAGCGCGAGGGCGCGCGCGTGGTGCTGATGACGGTGCTCGAGATTTCGAGCGAGTTTGGCGCCTGGGTTGAAACCGCCCCGGTCTCGCTTGAAGAGGATCTGCGTTCCCTGATCGACGAGCGCCAGGAGTACCTTCGCGGGCATGCCGAGCGCTTCGGGCCCGAGACCGAGACGCTGGTGCGCGTTGGGCGGCCGGCTGAGCAGATCCGTGACGTCGTCGATGAGTTCGACGATCCCCTGCTGGTCATGGCGAGCCACGGCCGCGGCGGCATCCAGCAGTTCGTGCTCGGCAGCGTTGCGCTCAAGGTCGTCCAGGATGTCCACACGCCGGTCGTCGTCGTCCGTATCCAGGAGGATGTCAAGGCGCCGGATGCGCTGGATTCCCTGCTGGTGCCGCTCGATGGCTCGGCGTTCAGCGCCCAGATCATCGACGAGGCCCTGGCCATTGCGAGTGAACCGCGGCCCCGCATCTACCTGGTGAGCGTGCTCGAAGCGCCCAGCTGGGCGGCCCACTCGTTCAATGCCGGTCTGGTCGGGCAATATGTCGAGGCGACCCGCGAGATGCACGAGGAGCAGCTCAAGAGCGTCGCCGAGCGCCTTACGGCAGACGGCTACGAGGTCGAGTGGAGCCTCCGCACGGGCAACGCGGGCGATCAGATCGTGGCAGCGGCCGAGGAGCACGGCGCGAGCATGATCGCTATGGCGACCCACGGCCGCGGCGGACTCGGCAGGTTGCTGCTGGGGTCGGTTGCCCAGCGCGTCCTCAACCGCGCGACCGTGCCGCTGCTGCTGGTGCGCCCGAAAGACGAGTAGACGTGACTTCGCGCTCGCGCGGCGAAGATGGCCTGCAATACGCCACCAGACGCTGGCGCGGCCATCGGCTGCCGCTCGGGCTGGATATCCCCTGAGACGAGAGAGGGTTACCTGTGGACGACCATCGTGCGTTGATGGAGGTCAACCGGGCGCGCTGGGATGAGCTGGTGCCGATCCATCGCGATTCCAACTTCTATGACCTGGATAGCTTTCGCGCCGGTCGCAACACCGTCGACGATGTGTCGATGAGCCTGCTGGGCGACGTCGCCGGCAAGCGCTTGCTTCACCTCCAGTGCCACTTCGGGATGGACAC
>DATGQR010000518.1:0-6653 GCA_035304105.1 Thermomicrobiales bacterium
GTCGTCGGCCAGGTTGCGCGGGTGGCTGCAGAGCGCCAGGGCGTTGGAGTGAGAGGCGATCACCGGTGCGTCGCTGGCCTCGAGCATGTCCCAGAAGGCGCGGGTCGAGAGGTGCGAGACGTCGAGCAGAATCCCCAGCCGGTTGCACTCGGCGATGACCTCCCGACCGCGCTCGGTGATGCCGCCCCCGGTGCGTTCCTCGCCGATGCCCTCAGCTAGCAGGTTGCGCTGGTTCCAGGTCAATCCCAGGATCCGCAGGCCCAGTTCGTAGAAGACGCGCAGGCTGCCCGGCTCGTCCTGAATTGGCTCGGCGCCCTCCATCGCCAGGATCAGCGCGATCGTGCCCTCCGCGACCGCGGCCTCCACCTCGCGGCGACTCCCGCAAAACCTGGCGTCTGCTGTCTCGTCCAGCTCGGCCAGGGCCGCGCCCAGTTGGGCCAGGGCGCGGCGCAGGGCCCGGTCCGGCTTGAACTCGGGCTCGGTGTAGAGCGTCGTGACGATAGCGTTGACCCCGCCAGCGCGCCAGTCCGCGATGTGCTTCTGGGCCAGCCTGCCGGGCCGCCCGGCCGCACGGTGATTGGCGAGATCGGCGAAGGCGTCGGAGTGAGCGTCGATGACCAGGGCGTCGGCGTGCAGCCGGGCGGCGTCGAGCGTCATGGCGGTCAGGCTCCTGTCTCGTGCATCAAGCCCCGGGCCAGTTCGGTCAGAGCCTCAAAGAGTATCCGCGTGTCGTCCGGCGTCGTGGCCCAGTTGTCGAAGGCGGCGCGGATAGCCCCCTTGCCCTGCCAGGTCGTCGGAGTCACGAACGCGCGGCCGTCGTGCTGGACGGCCTCGACCAGCCGGCGGTTGAGGTCGTCGCGGGTCGGCTCGTCGTGCTCGGCGGGCGCGAAGCGGAAGCAGACGATGTTCAGGTTGACTGGCGCGAGAAGCTCGAAGTCCGCCTCGGCTTCGAGCCAGCCCCCTAGCAGGGCGGCGTTGTCCAGGCAGCGCTGGACGAGTTCTCGGTAGCCCTGGCGGCCGAAGGCCTTGAGCGCGCACCACATCGGCAGGCCCCGGAAGCGGCGCGACAGCTCCGGCACCTGCGCGCCGGGATCGGGGAAGTCGCCCTCCGCGATGTAGGCCGCCCCGATCCTGAACGCGTCGAGCAGCCAGCGCTCCTCGCCTACGAAGGCGAAGCCGCTGTCGTAGGGCACATTGAGCCACTTGTGGGCGTCGACGGCCACTGAATCCGCGCGCTCGATGCCGCCCAGCAGATTGGCCTTGCTCTCGGTCAGCGCCGCGAAGAGTCCGAACGCCCCGTCGACGTGCAGCCATGCCTCGCTCGGGTGCCGCTCGCAGAGATCGGCGATCTCGTCCAGCGGGTCGAACGCGCCAGTGTTCACCTCACCGGCGTTGGCGACGACGATGCAGGCGCCGTCGGTCTCGTCCAGCGCCCGTTCAAGCGCGCCGACGTCGACCCGACCGTCGATCGCCGGGACTGTGCGCAGGCTGGCCCGGCCCAGGCCCAGCGTCGAGAGGCTTTTGCGGGCGCTCATGTGAATCTCGGTGCTGGAGATAACCGGGATCGGCGGCTGGCCGCCCAGGCCGTCCTCTGCCGGGTCGAAGCCCCGTTGTATCCCGGCCCACTGGCGCGCCGCCGCCAGTCCGATCAGGTTGGCATGGGTCGCGCCGGTCGCAGGCGTCCCGGTCCATTCCATCGGGAGCCCAAAGAGTTCCTTTAGCCAGCGAGCCACGACCCGCTCGGTGTGGACCGCAGCCGTGGCCGCGTCCCAGAGCCCCGCGTCCTGGTCGATCGTCGCGGCCAGCCAGTCGCCGGCCAGCGCCGCCGGGGTCGTGCCGCCGATGACGTAGCCGAAGAAGCGGGGCCCGGATGAGGCGACGATGCCGCGCTCGGCGCGCCGGAACCACTCCTCCAGCGCCTCGGCCGGGTCCATGCCGGTCTCGGGTAGCGGCTCGTCGAGCAGGGCCTCCATCTCGGCCGCCGTCACCGCCTGGGCCACGGGCCGCTCGGGGAGGCTCGCGATGTAGTCCGCGGCTAGCTTCCAGGCGCGCTCCAGCGCCGGCAGGCCCGCGTCGAAGGGGTTGTTCCTGCTACTGTCCCCGCTCATGCCAGCGCGTCCCAGCAGGCACGCGCCAGCTTGCCGATGATCTGCGTGCCGGCGGTGTGACCTGGCGTGCCGTCCGGCAGCGTCTCGGGCAGATTGTCGGTGTAGACCGTCAGGATGAAGAGCGGGTTGTCGTTGGTGTCAAAGATGATCCCGGCGTCGTTGATGTTGCGCGCGCCGGTGCCGGTCTTGTGCGCCACCTTGACGCCGCCCGGCAGCATCGAGGGCAGGCGCGCCCGCAGCTTCTGCCAGCTCAGGATGTCCAGGCCTAGCTGGCACAGCTCGGTGGTGCAGCCAAGCTGCGCGGCCGCCTCTTCATCGGTCGTGCCCTTGAGGATCAGGTCGAGCAGTAGGCCGACGTCGTTGGGCGTGGTCGTGTTGGTGGCGTCGAGTGGGTGGTCGCGCTGCAGGTTGCCGGGCGGGATGCCGTGGCGGTGGGTCGTACCAGTCATGCCGATCGACTGGCAGAGCGCGTTGACGGCGTCCAGCCCGACCATGTCGGCGACCGTGCCGGTGCAGGTGTTGTCGCTGACGATGATCATCATGACCAGAGCGTCGCGGAAGGTGATCGTGAAGCCGGGCGTGAGGTGTTGAAATGTCCCGGAGTTGTTGTCTTGATATTTGGCCAGGATCTCGACCGGCTGATCGAGGCTGAAGCGGCCTTCGTTGACGCCCTTGAGCGCCGCCATCATGATCGCGATCTTGCGCGTGCTGGCCGAGGGCACGACCTGATCGCCGAAGCGGTCGGCGGTTTCGCCGGTACGCAGATTCTTCAGGTGCCAGCCGGTGTGGAACGGCTGCGCGTCGCAGAGCCGGTTCAGCTCGTCGACCAGTTGGTTCATCGGGCTTCCTTCCCTCTAATTCTGTTTCGCCTTGGAGCTTGCCGGTGCGAGGATTGTCTCCACAGAGTGGCACCGGCGCCGCGTCTCGACATAATATCCCAGGTCCACTTAGCGCGGCTTGCGTTCCAGCGCGTCGGCGATGCGTTCCAGCGCTCTCTCAATGTTTGCCAGCGAGTTGGCGTAGGAGATGCGCATGTAGCCCTTTCCCTGCGCGCCGAAGCCGGCCCCGTCGAGCAGCGCCACGCCGGCCTCCTGGAGCAGGTAGTCGGCCACGCCGTCCCCGTACGCGCTCACGTTGGGGAAGACGTAGAAGGCGCCCTCCGGCTCCAGGCAGGTGACGCCCGGGATCTCATTCAGCCCGGCGACGATCGCATCGCGCCGGCGGCGGAACTCACGCACCATCGCCTGGACCTCGTCCTGCGGGCCGGTCAGCGCCGCCACCCCGGCCAGCTGGGTGAAGCCGGGCACGCAAGAGTTGCAGTTGATCGCCAGCCTGGTGACCGCCTCGGCGATCGGCTGGGGCATCACGCCGAAGCCCAGCCGCCAGCCGGTCATCGCGTAGGTCTTCGAGAAACCATCGAGGATGACCGTGCGCTCGGCCATGCCGGGGTACTCGACGATGCTGCGTACCGGCGCGTCGGTATAAACGATCTCGCGGTAGATCTCGTCGGACAAGATGTAGAAGTCGTGCCGCTCGGCTAGCTCGGCGAGCAGTCGCAGCTCCTCGTCGCCCAGCACTCCGCCGGTTGGGTTGCCGGGCGAGTTGATGATGACCAGCTTGGTGCGGTCGGAGACCATCGCACGCAGCTCGTCGAGGTCGAAGCGGAAGCCGCGCTCCTCGCGCAGTGGCAGCGGTTTCGGTGTGGCGCCGGAGAAGTTGACGACCGAGCCGTAGATCGGGAAGCCGGGGTCGGGGTAGATCACCTCGTCGCCCGGCCCGGCCAGCGCCAGGATGGTGAAGAACATGATCGGCTTCCCGCCGGGCGTCACCACGACCTGCTCCGGGCTGTAGTCGATGCCGCGGGTGGCGCTGACCTTCGCGGCGATCGCCTCGCGCAGCGCCGGGATGCCGGCCGCCGGGGTGTAGTGCGTCTCGCCGTCGCGCAGCGCCTCGATGCCCGCCTCGACGACGTGCGCCGGGGTGTTGAAATCAGGCTCGCCGATCTCCAGGTGGATGACGTCGCGGCCCTGGGCCTCCAGCGCCCGGGCGCGCACCAGCACATCGAAAGCGCTCTCCGTGCCAAGCCTGCTCATGCGCTCGGCAAAGCTTGCAGCCGTCTGGTCGACCATGGTCTACTCCTCTATTCCGTCCAGATCGGCAGTATAGCCCGGACATGGCACAATCTGACGCTATAATACGTACAGGGTAAGAGATCGACGGGACGTCTGATGCCGAAGCGCCCCGACAACAGCATTCCACACACGCCCTCGCGCGGGTCCCACGACGCCTCTGAGCAGTCCGGGGCGGAGTTCGAGCGTCTGGTGTTGCCGAGCGATATTCGGGACGACCTCATCGCCCACGCGCTCGGCGAGTTTCCCAACGAAGCCTGTGGGCTGATCGCCTTCGAAGGCGACGCCCCGGTGCGCCTGACGCGCGGCACCAACGTGCTCGCCAGCCCGACCCGCTACCGGATGGACGACGCCGAGGTCGTGGCAGCCATCGAGGAGATGGACCGCCGCGGATGGTGGCTGGGCGCGATCTACCACTCACACCCGTCATCGGCCGCCGTGCCTTCGGACACCGACCTGGCGGAAGCCAACTGGCCGGGCGCGCTGATGATGATCGTCTCGCTGGCCGGCGACGAGCCGGAGCTGCGAGCGTATCGGGTGAATGAGGCGCGCACCAGCTACGTCGAAGTCGCGATCGAGGTGCAGGACGTCGCGGCCGAGACGTCCAGACCCGTCGGCCGGCGCGTGGCGGAGCTCGCGCGCGGCCTGGTGCGCCGACTCCTTCCCGAGCCGGCGCGCTTCGGCCCGAGCCCGGTCGCCTCCGGCGCCGAGGCGATCGACAGCGGCGTGCCGGCCGACCGCGCAATCATCGGCGTGCTGGGCGGCATGGGACCGGCCGCGACCGGCGATCTGTTCCTGAAGATCATCGCCGAAACGCCCGCCGAGACCGACCAGGACCATATCCCGGTGATTATCTACTCCGACCCGCGCGTGCCGGACCGCACCGAGGCACTGCTGCATGGCGGCGCTGACCCGGTACCCTGGCTAATCCACGGGGCAAAGCAGCTCGAGCGCATGGGCGTTTCCTTCATCGTCATCCCCTGCAACACGGCTCACGCCTTTCTCGACCGGGTCGTGCCGGAAATCGACACGCCCATTGTGAGCATCCTCGACACGGCTGCCGAAGCGATCCGCGCGAACCACCCGACCGCCAGCCGGGTCGGCCTGCTGGCGACCGATGGGACGATCGCTACAGGCATCTACCAGGAGGCGTTGCGCCGGCACGGGCTGGACGTGATCGTGCCGGACGAGGAGCTGCAGGAGCACTGCGTGATGCCGGCGATTCGCGCCGTCAAGGCCAATAGCCGGCACGAGTCGGTGCGCGCCAGGCTGGTTGAGGCCGCTGAGTATTTGGAGAAGCGCGGGGCTCACGTCGTCCTGGCCGCCTGCACCGAGATCCCGGTCATGCTCTCGGACGATGACATCGCCATCCCGCTGGTCGACGCGACCGCAGAACTGGCAAGGGGCGCCGTCCGTGAGGCGCTGGACCGCGACGCCCGCCATGCCACGACGCCCTCGCTGGTCTCCGGCGGAACCTGGTTGCGACGCCGATGACGACGCTCGACCTGCAAGACCGCGAGGAGCTGATCGATCGCCTGGAGCAGTTCCCCCTGCGCCTGGATGAGATCGTTTCCGCCGCCAGCGACGAGGACCTGAAGAAGGCCGGTCCCGGCGGCAGCCCCGGCCCGGTCGAAGTGCTGGCCTACCTCCGCGATTTCGAGGAGTTGTTCCTCGAGCGCCTGACTCTGATGCTCAATGAGGATTCCCCGCGCTTCACGCGTGTCGAGGACTCTCTGTGGCCGATCGAGCGCGACTACGTCAACCAGGACCCGCTGGTGATGCTCCACGACTTCGTCGAGTACCGCCGCCAGGTGGTCGAGATACTTTCCAGTTTGCCGCCGGCTGACTGGGAGCGCGCCGGCCAACACCCCGTGCTGGGCCAGCTCACTGTGCGCAGCTACGCCGAGCGCGTCCTGGAACGCGACCGCGAGTACGAGGAGCAGCTCCTGCGCGTCCTCGGCAATCGCAACGATAGCCAGGGCGAAACGATGTGAGGCTCCCGACCCGCCTCATCCCTCGTGTGAATCTCCTGACCGTAACCAGGAACCGCATTTCAACGTGATCGCAGGGGTCGGGTACCCACGGCGGAGATCAGGGTGTGCCGGCGGTGCGGCGGGCGCGGTCGACGGCGGCGATGATCTGGTCGTCGGATGCCAGCGTCAGCCAGGTGTCGGAGGCGACCGGCTCGATGACGTCCACGCCCCAGGCGCGCAGCGTTTCGATCGAGGCGGCCGTGCGCGGGTGGGCGTAGAGCGGCGGATTGAGCGACAGCGCCACGACCACCGGCGTGCCGCGCCCGATCGCTTCGGCGGTGATCGATAGCGCCAGCGTGTCGGCGATTCCGGCCGCCAGCTTGTTGAGTGAGTTGAAGGTGCAGGGCGCGACCAGGACCACGCCTTCCGGCGGGAAGGGCAGG
>DATGQR010000519.1:0-4278 GCA_035304105.1 Thermomicrobiales bacterium
GTGCAGATGATCGACCCGCCGGTGATCGTCCTCGACCCGGCGCACGACCCGACCTCACCCGGCGCGCTCGGCACGGAATACCGCGAGGTGCTGACGACGGCGCTCTATACCAAAGCTGCCCTGGAGCAGGCCGGCTACATCGTTTACCTGACGCGCTACAACAATGACACGATCAACCAGGAGAACCCGGATTTCCTCCCGCCCAACGCTGAGGAGTTCCACCCTGGCTACAGCCGCGCCTTCGCTCAGGCCTCGGCAGCCCTGCAATACGATCCCGACCTGGTCATCGTGCTGCACTACAACGGCATCGGCGATCCGGCCGTCGGCGGCATCGAGGTCTACTACTGCGAGCTGGGCAACGCGGACAACGTCGTGCTGGCCGAGATCGTGCTGGAGGAGCTGGTGACGGCCTTCCGCGGGCTGGGTTACGAGCCGCCGCGGGCGCGGGTGATCGAAGACCTGGCCGTGGCGCGCGGCGGCCGCCACTTCCCCAGCCTGGGCAATGTCTACGATGCGCCGCGCACCTGGCTGGCCAACCGCTACGGCCACATTCCGGTCGTCCTGACCGAGCCGCTCTACATGACCAACCCGACCGAGTCCGCGCTGCTCGCCGACCCTGGCACCCACATGGCCCTGGCCGACGCCTACGTCCGCGCCGTCAACCGCTACTTCGGCCGCGAGCCGGCGCAGTAGCGACTATGACGGGATGGCCACGGCCCGCCATCCGTAGGGGCGGCAGCTTGTCTCCGCCCACGGCGCAGCCGTCCTCGAACAATGGCTGGCGCTGAGTCGGAGACCCCCTGCTACGGCGCGTTGGCGAATCCGGGCGACTGCCGTCGCCGGGCGCAGACAAGCGCCGCACCCTACTACCTCGTGGCGCGACTGGTTCCGACGCGGATAGGCGAGGATCGAAGCGCGGGGCGCTGCCTCAGCTGCTCTCGTGGGTGACGACCTCGTACCAGCGCTCCTGACGGCCGTGGGCATCTTCGGCGGCGTCCATCTCGTCGCGGGTCTCCCGGAAGACGTCGGTGCCGTGCCAGGCTTCCCAGTCGGCGCGCGTCTCCCAGGTGCCCAGGACGACGCGCTTGTTGGGCGCGTCGAGCGGGATCAGCAGTTGCAGGCCCACCCAGCCGCCGTGGTCGGCGACGGCCTCGGCGCGCCGGCGGTAGGCCGCGTCCCACTGCGGCTCCATGCCTTCTTTGAGCGTCGTCTCGGTCATGACGGTCATCATGGGGCGATGGCTCCTTCCGTGTGAAGGTGGGGATTGCGGTGCACCGGGCCATCGCACCAATCCTACGTCATCACCCCCTCGACGGAACGGCTAGGCCGCCGGGTTCACGACGCGTCCCATGAACAGCACCGCGCCCGTCTCGCGCTCGACGATCGCGAAGATGAAGGGCCGGTCGAGCGTGATCTCGGCTCTGGGCATCGCGCTCTCCTCCATCCCGATGACCGTCACCGCCGCCGCCTCGGTGCCTTTCTCATCGACCGCGATCGTCGCGTGGTGCAGTGCCGTCGCGATGAAGAGGTCGGCTGTGCCGGTGATGCCGCTGAAGTCAGCCGGGCCGAACGGGTCGGGCATACCCATCTCCGGCAGGATCGTGGTCAGGTCGAGCTGGCTCTCGAAGTCGAATTGCGGCATCGCCAGCGCCACGTCGTGTGTCTCGGCCTCGGCTCGCAATTCATCGAAGAGCACCGGGCTCAGGTTCGCCTCGATCTCCTCGAAGCGGCCCGCTTCCGGCAGGATGACCAACATGTCGACGCTCTGGCCGGTATAGGGAATCAGCGCCGCCTGGTAGCCGTCGCCGTCGGCATAGGGCATGCGCACGGCGTCCTGGCGCATCATCGGGACCGTCACCTGGCTGCCGTCGAGCAGGGTGAAGGCGCCGTCGGCGGTGTTGCTCTCATCGAAGGGGAAGAGCCAGCCGGCGCTGAAGTAGATCGCATTGGCCAGCACCAGCCGGGTCGCCTCGTCGATCGCCCCCTCGGGCACGGCTTCCTCGATGCGTCCTTCGGTGCGATCTTCGATCCAGGCGTTGATCTCCTGCCGGGCGTCCTCGGCGGCCGTGGCAAAATCCGCTATTCGCAGCCCCGCGCCGTAGTGCGCGGCGAGCGTTTCCAGGAATGCATCCAGGAACGTGTAGCCCTCCTGCCCCCAGATCGCGTTGGCGATGTTGAGCTGGAAGGGCTCGCCCTGCTCCATGCCCGGCGTCGCATCCTGCCCGAGCGCGGCGAGGTGCTGATCGAGCGCGTTGGCGGCCGGGTGCTGCTCCTCTTGCGGCAGGAAGCCCAGTACCTCAGCCATCTGGGACTCCGTTTCACCGCGCGCTCCGGCGTAGACCATCGAGAAGGCTAGCTCGATACTGGTCGGGGAGTAGATCAGGTTGCCGTCCTCGTCCTCGATGACGGCTTGGTACAGGTCGAACGCGAAGCCGTTCAGGCCGTCGACGAACGCGGCCGTCTCCGGGCTGTCGATGCCCGGCGGCTCGGCGCGCGGCAGGTCTGCGCCGACCTCCTCGCTGGCCCTGGTCGCGGTGGCCGGCGACTCGGTTGGAGTAGCTGGTGGCTCCGTCGGCGTGGCGCTCGCTGCTGGATCGCCGGACGTCGGCGTGGCGTCGTCCCCGCTCGCGCCATCGTCGCCGCCGCAACCGCCGACCAGTAGTATCAGCAGTGCCAGGACGCCGATGATCGCGCGGTACGTCGAGTTGCCGCGGATGGGTGGTCGATGACCCATTGGAGCCTCCAGCTCGAAAGACACTCTCGTCGCCATTCGCCAGTCCTGCGGCGTCGAGTCCCGATCCCGGTTAGCCGGACGGGTTCACGACGCGTCCCATGAACAGCACCGCGCCCGTCTCGCGCTCGACGATCGCGAAGAGAAAGGGCCGGTCCAGCGTGATCTCGGCTGGCTCCGGCGCGCCGGTCGCTTCGACGCCGATGATCGTCACCGCCGCCGCCTCGGTGCCCTTCTCGTCGACCGTGATGTTCGCCTGGTGCAGGGCGACGCCGATGTACAGGTCGGAGGGATCAGCGATCCCGCTGAAGTCGGCGGTGTCCGCGTCGAAGGCCGCGGGCATACCCATCTCCGGCAGGATCTCGTGGAGCGCCAGCCGGCTCTCGAAGTCGAACTTCGGCATCGTCAGGGTCACGCTGCGCGTATCGGCGCTCGAGCGCGCGTCCTCGAAGAAGTCCTCCGTCATGTCCGCCTCGATCTGTTCGAAGTTGCCTTCTGCTGGCAGGACAAGCACCATCTCGACCTCCGAGCCGGTATACGGCATGACGACCGCCTGGTAGCCGTCGCCCTCGGCGTAGGGGATGCTCGCGCCGCTCTGGCGCATCATCGGGACCGTGACCTGACTACCGTCGAGCAGCGTGAAGCTGCCGTTGGCCGTGGCGGCCTCGTCGAAGGGCCGTAGCCAGGCGGCGTTGAAGTAGATCGCGTTGGCCAGCACTAAGCGGGTCATCTCGTCGAGCACGCCTTCCGGCACGGCCTCGGGGATGCGCCCCTCGGTGCGCTCGGAGACCCAGTCGTTGATCTCCTGCCGCGCGGCTTCGGCGGCGTTGATGAAGTCGGCCTGGCGCAATTCCGCGCCGTAGTGCGCGAACAGCGTTTCCATCAACGTGTCGAGGAAGGGGAAGTCCTGCTGGCCCCAGATGCCGTTGGCGATGTTGAGCTGGAACGGCTCGCCCTGCTCCATGCCGGGCGGGGGCGGCTCGGTGCCCAGCGCGGTGAGATGCTGGTCGAGGGCGTTGGCGGCCGGGTGCTGCTCCTCTTGCGGCAGGAAGCCGAGGACGTCGGCCATCTGGGCCTCGGTGTCGCCGCGCGCCCCGGCGTAGACCATCGAGAAAGCCAGCGAGATGCTGGCCGGCGAGAAGATCAGGTTCTCGTCGCTCTCCGCCGCGGCCGCGCGGTAAAGCTCGACGGCGAAGCGGTTCAGTCCCTCGACCAGCGCCTGGCGGTCCTCCGGACTGACGTCGGGTTCAACCCGCGTGGCGTCGGCCTGCACGTCAGGCTCGGTCGGGCTCGCTTCCGGCTCGGTGGCGGTCGCCGGCTGGGGAGCCGTGGTAGCCGTTTCGACCGGCCGGGTGCTCTGGCTGCCCTGCGAATTCCCGTCGGATGTGCCACAGGCGCTGAGGATGAGCGACATGCTCAGGAGGGCGGCTAACAACCAGCTGCTATTCGTCGCCACAAGGATTCGATGCATGCCGTCCCCCGCTCTTTCAGCCGCTGATGAAGCCCGTGCCTAACGCCATCGTAGGGGTGGAGCTTGTCTCCACCCA
>DATGQR010000520.1:0-2415 GCA_035304105.1 Thermomicrobiales bacterium
CCCGAGGGGAACGGCTGCGGGCCGGTGCACCTCATGGCCACTGGCGCACAACCACCTTCGTTGGCGCGCTGACGCAGCGGGGCATGATTGCTCGCTTCGTCCTCAACGGGCCGATCAACCGTCTCGCTTTCGAAGCTTATGTCGAGCAGGTTCTGGTGCCCGAATTGCGGCCCGGGGACGTCGTGATTATGGACAATCTTTCCAGCCACAAAGGAACGCGCACCCGCGAAATGATTGAAGCTGCGGGCGCGGCTCTGAGTAACCGCTGTTCTCAGGCCACGGCCTTGAGTGGCGCGGGGACGTAGGCCCATGGCAGCAGGTCGTCGATCTGGTTCTGCGGGTGACCGGCGACGATGCGGGTGATGACGTTGGCGAGGTAAGCGTACGGGTCAACGCCGTTGAGCTTGCAGGTCTCGATCAGCGAGGCGATGGTTGCCCAGTGCTCTCCACCGCCATCGGAACCGGCGAAGAGGGCATTTTTCCGATTGAGGGCGATGGGGCGGATACTGCGTTCAACGATGTTGGAGTCGATTTCGACGCGCCCATCGTCGAGGAAGCGGCCGAGCCCGGCCCAGCGCGAGAGCGCATAGCGGATCGCTTCGGCGAGCTTGCTCTTCTGGCTGACCAGCGCGAGCTTTCCGCGCAGCCAAGGCTCGAGGGCATCAATGATGGGTCGGCTCGTTTCCTGGCGAGCGGCGCGGCGCTCCTCCGCCGGGCGCCCTCGGATCTCGTTCTCGATCTTGTAAAGCTCAGCGATGCGCTGCAGGGCCTCCGTTGCGATTGGAGCGGGTCCGGACTGCGCCAGTTCGTAGAAGCGGCGACGCACGTGCGACCAGCAGAAGGCCAGGCTCATGGCGTTGCGCTCGGCCAGCGCCTTGTATCCGGCGTAGCCGTCGACTTGAAGGATCCCGACGAAGCCCTGAAGGTGCCGCAGGGGCTGTTCGGCCTTTCGGTTGGGCGCATAGAGGTAGGCGACGCCGGGCGGATCGATCCCGCCCCAGGGGCGATCGTCGCGCGCATAGGCGAACAGCTGGCCGGTCTTGGTGCGGCCGCGCCCGGGATCGAGCACCGGGGCCGTCGTCTCGTCGGCGAAGAGCTTGTCGGACGCCTTCAGCCGCTCGAACAACCGCTCGTGGATGGGCCGAAGCAGGAAAGCTGCCTTGCCGACCCAGTCGGCGAGCGTCGAGCGGTCGAGGTTGACGCCTTGGCGGGCATAGATCTGGGACTGGCGGTAGAGCGGAAGGTGATCGGCGTATTTCGACACCAGCACATGCGCCACCGTCGCCTCGGTCGGGATGCCGCCCTCGACGAGGCGCGAGGGAGCCGGCGCCTGCACAACAACCTCCTCGCAGCTCCGGCAGGCGTATTTTGGTCGGCGTGTGACGATGACGCGGAACTGGGCCGGCACGATGTCTAGGCGCTCGGCAACGTCTTCGCCCATGACATGCAGCATTCCCTTGCAGCAGGGACAGCTCTTGTCGTCGATGTCGACGACCTGCTCGACCCGCGGCAGATGAGCCGGCAGTGAGCCCCTATTGGCCCGGCGCGTCCTGGCGCGAGCCCCGCCCTTGGCAGGATCGGCGGTGTCGTCCGCCGCGAAGCCTTCGGCCTCGACCTGCTCGGCCTCTTCCAGACCTAGCAGCAGCTGCTCGACGGGCAGGCTCTCTGCCCTGCGGCCGAAGCGGTGACGCTGCAGCTCCTTGATGATCTGGCGCAGCCGCTCGTTCTCGGCGCGCTCCGCGGCAAGCATCGCCTGAAGCGCGATCGGATCGTTGTTCAAAGGGTCGGCCGGATTGCTCACAAAGCCGATTCAATCATGCATTCCAATGCTTTGCCAGCGTTTTCGACGTCGACGGAATCAACTTGCCGCGACCGGCGCGCGCGTCTCGCGGGCATCATGCACGCGCCGCCAGTCCAGCCCTTCCAGGAGCGCCTGCAACTGCGCCGCCGTCAGCCTGACCACGCCATCGGTGATGGCAGGCCAGCAGAACTTCCCGTCTTCCAGACGCTTCGCCAGCAAACACACGCCGGTGCCGTCGAAGTAGACGAGTTTGACCCGGTCGGCGCGCTTGGCCCTGAAGACGTAGATCGCGCCACAGAACGGATCGGCGCCCATCGTCTCGCGTACCAGCGCAGCCAATCCCTCGGCCCCCTTGCGGAAGTCCACCGGCCTGGTCGCCACCATGACGCGCACGGCACCAGTCGGGCCGATCACGACGTGACCTTCAATGCGCGGATTACCGCAGCGATCGTGGCAGACGATGCGCCGTCACCAATCCGCACCGTGACGCCTGAGGCCTCAACCTCGATCGACGCTGTTCGTCGTCGCGGCGCTCGACGCTTCGCGCGCGGCTTCTGTCCCTTCTCCGCCAGAGGTTCGGGCGCGACCAAAACCGCCGGCACGAACGCGGGCGG
>DATGQR010000521.1:0-2387 GCA_035304105.1 Thermomicrobiales bacterium
CGGCACGCACGACATCGGCGGCTGGTCCAACCGGCTGACGCGCTCACGCCTCGGCACGGTCGTCAACGGTGCGGCGGTGTACATGGCCGGCAAGAACTCAGTCAACGCGCTGAACGCCAACAACAACCTCCTGGCATGGAACGTCATCCAGTGCAACGGCAGCGGCAACGGCTATGGCATCCACATCGCCGAGGGCGGCGAGAACCGCCTCATCGCCAACGACATCGGCTACGGGGCATCGACGGGGCTCGTGTTGGGAGCGCAGGCGATCAATACCTACAGCGCCGGTAACCGCTACGAGAAGCCGGCCGGGGCCATTCGGATCGAGGGCGGGAGTGACAACGTCTTCGATGGCGACTTCTACGGCACCCCGGACGGCTCGTACACCGGCCACAACGTCACGATCGTCAGCGGCGACCGCAACGAGGTGCGGCCGGCGTTCGCGTCTGCCGGGTCACAGCCGGTCTGGATTCAGATCCAGGCCGGGAGCGGCAACGTCGGCATCCTCTCCGGGGTGGAGTATCACCGCACCGCGACGAGCCTTGCCGAACAGAGCCGCACACCGGGCGATACCGCCAACCGCTTCCAGCGCACCACGGCCGGCACGATGCAATGGGGGCCGGGGAACGGCGTCTTTGACATCGAGCTGCACCGCTTCGCCGCCGATACGCTGCGCCTCGCCTTCGGGGATTCGTTCCTGATCGAAGGCGGCGGCTGGAACAACGGCCACCTGCAACTCGGCACGTATCACCTATGGGTGGACGGGTCCGGCCGGCTTCGCATCAAGGACGGTGCCCCGACATCATCCACCGATGGAACGGTCGTAGGAGGGCAGTCGTGATGCCGTACGACATCGACACCGAACCGATCATCATCAAAGTGCCGGCGCAGGTCGAGATCCCGCCGTCCACCATCTCGGAGGCCGAGTGGAGCGCGTTGCAGGGGCGCGTCACGGCGGTCGAGGGGCTGGGGCTGGTCGATCTCTCCGACGTGGACAGCAGCGCCCTCACGGACGGCGTCACGCTCGTCTATGACGCGGCAACGGAGACGTGGAAGCCCGGCGCGGCGGTCGGGCGGATCGAGTACGTCAGCAACGAGGGCGGCGCGGGCGTCCCGAACGTGCACGGCATCATCGCCTGGCGTGGACTGAACGTCATTACTGGCGATCCCGGCGTGGCCTATCTCCAGCCAACCTGGGGCGGGACCGGCACGGCGAACACCGTCGCCCGGTCCGACCACGCGCACAGCATCCGCACCGATCACTATTTGCCGTTCGGCTCGACGGGGTCGTTCAGCTCCGGCACGCGGTCGCTCGTCTCGGGCAACGTGACCGGGCTGGACGTGAGCCGTACCTACGTCATCAAGGGCACGCTTGACGTGCAGTTGCGGGGCGATGGCACCGGCGCCGGTCGCACCCGGCCGCGCATCACGATCAACGGGAACGGCATCGACATCCCGGAGCCGCCGCGCAGCGTGGCCGGCGTGCAGCCGCAGTACACCGTCCGCCATCCCGGTGTGACGGTGACAGGCGTGTCGAGCGTCGCCGTGTCGGGGTCGATTGCGTACGTGGACGGTGATCCAACGTGGGTTGGCGGCGGGGCGCTGACCGTGAGCATTGAGGCGAACCGATGAGCGCGGAGATGGGGGAATACATGCGCGGGTCCATCGAGATTATCAGCAATGGAAACAGCATCGGCATGGTGGTCAATCTGCGCGACGCGGACGCCGTGCCGGTCGTGGTGGAGGCGGGACAAAGCCTGACCGACGTTGTGTCGGTGGAGGTGCCGCGGGACGGCGTTGACGCCGAATGGACGGCCGTCACCGAGGACGGGTTCGACGCCGTCGTGTTGTGGCGAGAGGAACGGGACGTGGTGCCGGACATGCCGGCCGGCGAGGACGAAGGCGAGTAGCGATGAACGGGACCGACGCACTGTACGTGCAGTCAACGGATGATATTCTTGACATATGCCCCGAGGGTCGGGCAGGGGATTGCGGCCCCTGTCCCGACCGGCATCACACGGAGGAAGCCCGTGCAATGCGTACTCCCCACTTTACACGTTCCCGGCTTGACCGAAATCAATTTTGCGCCCGGTGTCCGGAAGGAGGCCGCTAATGGCCATCACGCCGTTGGACATGGGGGCGAGCCATGACCCTGTTCGGACTCGAAGGCTTGACGCTGCTCCTCGGCTCCCTGGCGGCATTCCTGACGGCGCTGGTCGCGGTGCTGAAGAACCTCGACCCGATCATCGCGTGGTGGCGTTCTCGACGCGACCGCGTAGAGAAGGAACGCGAGGCCCGGAAGACGGTGCGCACGCTCCAGGAAACGATCGACATCAAGAACGTGGAGCTGGACTCGAAGGATCGCATCATCGAGCGGCAAGACCGGG
>DATGQR010000522.1:0-5290 GCA_035304105.1 Thermomicrobiales bacterium
ATCCCGGGGTTACCGGCGGCTGCGCGGCTCCGGCGAGCTGGGCGTGCAGATTTCCAGCGGCGAGCAGTCCAACAGCTCGATCGTGTACGGCGACCGGCTGATGCTCAAGATCTACCGCAAGGTCGAGGAGGGCCTGAATCCGGAGGTTGAGGTCGGGCGCTTCCTGACCGAGCGCACCTCGTTCGACGCCCTGGCTCCCTTCGCCGGCGCGTTGAACATCGAGATCAACAACCAGACGATGACCACCGCGGTCCTGCTGGGCTATGTCGAGAACGAGGGCGACGCCTGGAGCTACACGCTCGACGTCCTGGCCTCCTACTTCGAGCGCCTGCTGAGCGAGCCGGAGGTCGTCGAGGCGGCCCCGATACCGGCGCGCCATCCGCTGGACGTGGCGTGTGGCGAGATCCCCCAGGAGGCGTATGACCTGGTGGGCACCTACCTGGACGACGCCGCACGGCTGGGCGAGCGCACCGCCGAACTGCACATGGCGCTGGCGTCGCGGACCGACGATCCGGCCTTCGCCCCGGAAGACTTCTCGCTGCTCAACCAGCGCGGGCTCTACCAATCAATGCGCTCACAGACCCGCCGCACGCTGCGCGACCTGCGCCGCTGGATCTCAATCCTGCCGGAGGAAGTCCGCGAGGCTGCCGAGGAGCTGATCGGGCGCGAGGATGAACTGATGGCACGCTTCCAGCTGTTGATCGCGCATCGCATCGACGCGCAGTTCATCCGCACCCACGGGGACTTCCACCTGGGCCAGGTACTTTACACGGGCCGCGACTTTGTGATTATTGATTTCGAGGGCGAACCGGCGCGCCCGATCGGCGAACGGCGGCTCAAGCGCCCCGCGCTGCGGGACGTGGCCGGGATGTTGCGATCGTTCGACTACGCGGCCGTTTCGGGCAGCTTCGGGGACAGCGCCTGGGTACGAGAGGAGGATCGCGAGCGCGTCGAGGAGTGGTCACGGCTCTGGTATCGCTGGGTGTCAGGCTCCTTCCTGCGAGCCTACCTGCAGGCGTCCGCTGGCGCCGCCTTCTTGCCCACCGACCCGGCGGATCTGCGCGTGCTGCTCGACGCTTACGTCTTGGAGAAGGCCATTTATGAGATCCGCTATGAGATGAACAATCGCCCCGATTGGGTGGCGATTCCGATACGTGGGATTCTTGACATATTGGAGAATGTGACATGAGCACGACTCTAACCCGTCAAAGGATGGATCAGATCCGCAGGCTGGCCGAGCGCTATGGCGTAGCCATCGGCTACATCGGCGCCGACGGCAAGCGCGTCACATCCCATCCTGGCGCGATCCTGGATGCTCTCCGGGCACTCGGCGCGCAGTTGGAGTCGCCGGACGACCTGAAGAGCGAATACGACAAGCGCCTGATGTCCGACTGGACGACGGTCTGCCAGCCGGTCGGCGTCGCCTGGGACGGCGAGGCCGCGCCGGAGATCCGCTTGCCGTCGCGCCACCCGACCCAGGAATTGAAGGTGACCGTCACCCTCGAAGACGGCGAGGTGCTCAGCGAGACGCTGAATTTCCGCGAGCATAAGGTCGTCGCCGCGGCCCGGCCCGAGCCGAAGACGAGCTTCATCGGCCGGGCAGTGACGCTGCCCTGGAAGCTGCCGAACGGCTATCACCGCCTGGAGCTGGAGTGCGGCGAGCTGGGCGGCTCGATGCTGCTGATCTCCGCGCCGCGCAAGGCCTACCAGCACGAGCGCGAGCGATCCTGGGGTACCTTCCTGCCGCTTTATAGCCTCAACAGCGCCGAGAGCTGGGGCGCCGGCAATTTCACCGACCTCGGCATGCTGGCCAACTGGACGGCCAAGCAAGGCGGCAGCTACGTCGGCACGCTGCCACTGCTGGCGGCCTATCTCGACGAGCCGTTCAGCCCCGGCCCCTACTCGCCGGTCTCGCGGCGCTTCTGGAACGAGTTCTATATCGACGTCACCGCCGTGCCGGAGCTGGAGCGCTCCGAGGCCGCCCGCGCATTGATCGAGTCAAGCGAGTTCCAGCGCGAGCTGGAGACGCTGCGCGCCACCGAGCTGGTCGATTACCGGGCGGGCATGGCGTTGCGCCGGCAAGTGCTGGAACTGCTGGCGGAGACACTCTTCGAAGGCAACGGCGATCGCCGCGCGGCCTTCGAGAGCTGGCTCGAAGAAAATCCGCAGGTGCGCGACTACGCGATCTTCCGGGCCGTCTGCGAGCGTCACGGCGCCGCGCCGCCCGACTGGCCGGAGCAGAAGGGTCCGGGCGAGATCACGCCTGAAGATTATGACGAGTCTAGCTACCGCTACCACACCTACGTCCAGTGGATCGCCGAGCAGCAGCTGGCTGAGATCGCCCGCAAGGGCAGAGAGGACGCCGGGGCCGGGCTGTATCTCGATCTGCCGATCGGCGTGGCCGGCGACGGCTTCGACGTCTGGTATCAGCCGGATCTGTTTGTGACCAACTTCACGGTCGGCGCGCCGCCGGACCTGCTCGGCCCGGAAGGCCAGAACTGGGGCTTCCCGCCGATCAGCCCGGCCGCTTCGCGGGCTAGTGGCCACCAGCATTACATCGACATCGTGCGCCATCACATGCGCCACGCGGCGATGCTGCGAGTCGATCACATGATGGGGCTGCATCGCCTGTTCTGGATCCCGGTGGGCGCCGAGCCGAAGGATGGCGTCTACGTCCAGTACCCGGCCGACGAGCTTTATGCGATCCTCTGCCTGGAGTCGCACCGCAACCAGTGCGAGATCGTCGGTGAGGACCTGGGCACGGTACCGGACAACGTGCGGCCGGCGATGCAGGATCACGGCATCAACCGCACGATCATCGTGCCGTTCGAGGTGACCGACGAAGAGAACGGCCTGGAGGAGATTCCCGAGCTGGCGCTGGCGGCGCTCAACACGCACGATCTGCCGCCCTTCGCTGGCGTGGTCGAGCAGTGGTTCACGCCGGAGCGCCAGGAGCGCCTCAAGAGCTTCCTGATCGAGCAGGGCCGGCTGGCCGAGGAGGACAAGGACGATCTCGAAGCGGTGATCGGCGCGGTGCTGGAGCATCTGGGGGCCAGCGACGCGCGCGCGGTGCTGGTCAACCTGGAAGACCTCTGGCTGGAAACCGAATCCCAGAACGTACCCGGCACAATCGACGAACACCCGAACTGGCGCCGCAAGGCCAGGCTCGGCTTTGAAGAGTTTTCAGGATCACCGTCCGTCCTCGAGACGCTCTCACGGCTGGACGCCGCGCGACGCCGAAAGGATGAGGACACACCGGCATGACCGTCATGATCTCCGACCAGGACATCTACCTGTTCAACGAGGGCACGCACCTCTACCTCGCCAACCATCTCGGAGCGCACCTCGGCGAACGCGACGGCTGGCCCGGGACCCACTTCGCGGTCTGGGCGCCGAACGCCGAATACGTGTCAGTGGTCGGAGATTTCAACGCCTGGGACCAGAGCGCCCACCCGCTGGAGCCCTGTGGCTCCAGCGGGATCTGGGCCGGCTTCGTCCCCGAGGTTGGCCAGGGCGAGCGCTACAAGTACCACATCCGCTCGCGCCACAACGGCTACCGGGTTAACAAGGCCGACCCCTTCGCCACCCACGCCGAGACGCCGCCGGCCACAGCCTCGATCGTCTGGCCGCTGGACTATGAGTGGGGCGACGAGGAGTGGATGCGAACCCGTGGCGAGCGCAACGCGGCCACGGCCCCGCAGTCGATTTACGAGGTCCACCTGGGCTCCTGGATGCGCGTGCCGGACGAGGACAACCGCTCGCTAACCTACCGCGAGATCGCGCCCAGGTTGGCCGACTACGTGACCGAGATGGGCTTCACCCACGTCGAGTTCCTGCCGATTATGGAACACCCCTTCTACGGCTCGTGGGGTTACCAGACGACCGGCTACTTCGCGCCCACCAGCCGCTATGGCACGCCGCAGGACTTCATGTACCTGATCGACCATTTGCACCAGCGCGGCATCGGCGTGATCCTCGACTGGGTGCCGTCACACTTCCCGTCCGACGAGCACGGCCTGGCCTACTTCGACGGCACGCACCTCTTCGAGCACGCCGACCCGCGCCAGGGCTACCATCCAGACTGGAACAGCTACATCTTCAACTACGGCCGCAACGAGGTGCGCAGCTTCCTGCTCAGCAGCGCCATCTTCTGGCTCGACAAGTACCACGTCGACGGCCTGCGGGTGGACGCCGTCGCCTCGATGCTTTACCTGGACTACTCGCGCAAGGCAGGCGAGTGGATCCCCAACAAGTACGGCGGCCGCGAGAACATCGAGGCCATCGAGTTCCTGCGGCAGCTCAACGAGGCCGTCTACGGCCACTTCCCGGACGTCCAGACGACGGCCGAGGAATCGACCGCCTGGCCCATGGTCTCGCGCCCGACCTACGTGGGGGGGCTAGGCTTCGGCCAGAAGTGGGACATGGGCTGGATGCACGACACGCTGGAGTACTTCTCGCGCGAGCCGGTCCACCGCCGCTACCACCACGGCGAGCTGACCTTCCGGATGGTCTACGCCTTCAACGAAAACTTCGTCCTGCCGCTCTCGCACGACGAGGTAGTCCACGGCAAAGGCTCACTGCTCGACCGGATGCCCGGCGACGCCTGGCAGAAGTTCGCCAACCTGCGCCTGCTCTTCAGCTACATGACAGCGCAACCGGGCAAGAAGCTGCTCTTTATGGGCGGTGAGTTCGGCCAGGGCCGCGAGTGGAACCACGACTCCAGCCTGGACTGGCACCTGCTCGACATCGACTACCACGCTGGCGTGCGCCGGGCGGTGGCGCAGCTCAACCGCATCTACCGCGAAAACCCGGCGCTGCATACGACCGACTTCAACCCCGAGGGCTTCGAGTGGATCGAGGCCAACGACGCCGAGCAGAGCGTCCTCAGCTTCATGCGGAAAGACCTGGACGGCAAACAACGCATCGTGGCCGTCTTCAACTTCACGCCGGTCCCGCGCCACAACTACCGCCTGGGCGTCCCGGAGAGTGGCACCTGGCAAGAAATCTTCAACAGCGACGCGATAGAGTACGGCGGGAGCGGGCAGGGCAACTTCGGGGGCGTCGAGACGACGCCGGTGCCCTGGGGCGGCCGCCCGACGTCGATCCTCGTCACGGTCCCCCCACTCGGCGCCGTCTTCTTCTCGAAGGAGAGTCAAACCTGACAGATCACCGGCAGCGCCTCGGCGCGATACCAAGCGGGGACGATCACTGCAGCTTCACCGTCTGGGCCCCGTACCGCACGCAGGTCGAGGTCCATCTGCTGGGCGAGCACGAGCGCTACGTCGCATTG
>DATGQR010000523.1:0-8994 GCA_035304105.1 Thermomicrobiales bacterium
CGCATCGACGGCATCGTCTCGACCAACGCGCTGGAGCTGGGCGTCGACATCGGCTCGCTGGATGCCGTCGTCATGACCGGCTATCCGGGCACGATCGCCAGCACCTGGCAGCAGGCGGGGCGCTCGGGGCGTCGCGAGAGCGGCTCGGCGGCCATCCTGGTGGCCTCGGCCTCGCCGCTCGATCAGTTCATCATCAACCACCCGGACTACTTCTTCGAGCGCACCCCGGAGAGTGGCCGAATCAACCCGGACAATCTCCTAATCGTGGTCGAGCACATCAAGTGCGCGGCCTTTGAGCTGCCCTTCCGGAGAGGCGAGAGCTTCGGGCGTTTCGAGCCGCAGGACGCGCTCGAGTTCCTCGAAGAGATGGGCGTGCTCCACGAGCACCAGGGCACCTGGCACTGGATGGCCGAGTCCTACCCCGCCGAGGGCGTCAGCCTGCGGACGGCGGCGCGGGACAACGTCGTGATCATCGACCACAGCGTGCGCGACCGCCCGGTCGTGATCGGCGAGGTCGACACCTTCGCCGCGCCGATGCTGGTCCACACCGAGGCGATCTACATCCACGACGGCCAGCAGTACCACGTCGACCGGCTGGACTGGGAGGAGCGCAAAGCCTACGTCCACCCCGTCTCGGTCGAGCACTACACCGACGCCAGCCTGGCGGTGCGGGTGGACGTCATCGAGCAGTTCAGCGAGGGTGGACCGCTGGCGCCACGCGCCCACGGCGAGGTGCTGGTCTCCTCGCTGGTGACGCAGTACAAGAAGATCCGCCTGCACACCCACGAGAACCTGGGCTGGGGCGAGGTCCACATCCCCGAGCAGCAGATGCACACCTCGGCCTACTGGCTGACCGTGCCCGACGAGCTGACCGGCCGGATCGAGCGCAAGCTGCTGCCCGGCGCGGTGACCGGGCTGGCCAATGTGCTCGGCAACATCGCGCCGCTCTACCTGATGTGCGACCCGCGCGACCTCGGCGTCTACGCGCAGGCGAAATCCCCCTTCACAGGCCGGGCGACCGTCTTCATCTACGACAAGGTTCCGGGCGGCGTCGGCTTCAGCGAGCGCCTGTTCGAGGTCCACGACCACCTGCTCGCCTCCGCCCGCGACCACGTCGCCGCCTGTCCCTGTGACGACGGCTGTCCCTCCTGCGTCGGCGTCGGCCCCGAGGACGATGAGTCCGGGCGGATCACCAAGGCGTCGACCAGGGTTTTGCTGGAGTCATTGACGACGGGCGTGATGGCGTGGGGGAGTTTGTAGTGTGTGGAAAGGCCAGTCCGTCCCTCACCCCCAGCCCGCGACCCGCTTCGCGGGTATCCCGCCCAATTGCAGCGCGGGGAGAGAGGGGGCGTAGGCTGAGCGGGCAGTTGATCGCAAGCTCTGACGTTACGACATAGCTCCTCTCTCCCAGACACCCTCTGGGTGATTGGGCGGGGGCCGTCGGGGCCGGGGGGAGGGTTCTTCGATGACCTATCGCATCGCAGGTATCAGCTTCGACCACGTGCACATGCCGGACCTGCTGAGGACCGTGCTGGCGACGCCGAACGCCGAGCTGGTCGGGATCTGTGACGAGCGGCGCGAGCGCGTGGAGCCAGTGGCGCGGGAGCTGGGCATCGCCGATGAGCAGATCTTCACCGACTACCGAGAGCTCATGGAGAGGGCGAAGCCGGATCTGGTGATCCTCTGCGCGGCGACGGGGCGGCATGGGGATTGGGCCGAGGCGCTGGCGCCCTACGGCGCGCACCTGATGATCGAGAAGCCCTTCGCGGCGTCATTGGCGGAGGCGGATCGGATCATCGTGGCGGTCGAGGCGAGCGGAGGCAAGCTCGCGATTAACTGGCCGCAGCGCTGGAGCGCGGTCTATGTGGCGGCGAAGCGGCTGGCTGACACCGGCGCGATCGGCGAACTGACCGAGGTGCATTACTACGGCGGCAACCGGGGGCCGGTCCACATGGTGACCGAAACGAGCGGTATGAGCGACGAGGAGTTGCTGGCGGCTAAGAGGGCAAGTTGGTTTTACCAGCCGGACGCTGGGGGTGGGTCGCTGCTCGACTACCTGGGTTACGGGGTGACGATGGGGAGCTGGTACATGGGCGCGCGCAAGCCGCTGGAGGTCAGCTGCATGCTTCATCGCCCGGAAGGGCTGGATGTCGACGAGCAGAGCGTGACCGTTTGCCGCTACGACACTGGCCTGAGCACGTTTCAGACGCGCTGGGGCACCTTCACGAACCCCTGGGAGACGCAGCCCCAGCCGAAAGCTGGCTACACCCTCGTCGGCACAGACGGCACGCTGTCAGCCCACAGCGGTGATTCCCTCCTGCGCGTCCAGACTCGCGAGCGCCCCGAGATCCACGAGATCGCGGTCGAGCCACTAGGCTATCCGGAGCGCAACCCGATCGAGTACATCCTGCACTGCCTGGACAGCGGCGCCCCGATCGACGGCCCGCTCTCCCCGGCCATCTCGCGCATCGGCCAGCAGATCACAGACGCCGCCCTCCGCAGCGCCCGCGAGGGCCGCCCGGTCGCGCTGGCGGGGTAGCAGCGAGGTCGATGATTCCGCGTTCCAACTGATTCCGGGTACGCGTCGTGTTGGACCCGCGTTAGAGATCCGCAGGATGACCCCTTGCGAGGTTTGGGAGGATCACGTTGTCATCCCGGAGCTTCGGCTCCGGGATGACAACGTGTGGGGCCGTGTCGGCGGAACGGCGCGCCGGGCTAGGGCTTCCAGAGCGTGGCGCGGACCGGGATGGCGCCCATCTCGGTCTCGCCGACGATGCGGCCATGGTTGGAGATGGCGTTGGCCGCGCCGTAGAGGCCATCGAGCGCCGCAAGCTCGGTCATATTCCCGTCGCTCCAGAGGAACGGCTTCGATTCGTCCGTCTGCCCGACAATCTGGCCCTTGTCGTTGATCGCGCGCGGCACGGCTCGCTCCGGCCCGCGCTGGATGACGCGCTGCCGGTCCCAGCGCACGGCATAGAAGCTGGAGTGCCCAAGCGCCCCGTCAAACAGGAGCGCCTCGCCGACGATTTGGCCGTGCTTGTTGATGTCGTATGCCCGGCTGTAGTCCTGGCCGGGGTCGAGATCGATAAGTCGTCCGCTCTTCCAGAGGATTGCGTGGGTTTCGAGGAACGCGCCGAAGTCCGCATTCCAGGCATCGCCCCAGCCGACGATCTGGTCCTTGTCGTTGATCGCCTCTGCGACGCTGTTTGGCGCGTCGGCGTCGTCCCCCGGAAGCGTTCCGAGGTCAGTCATCGTGCCATTCTTCCAGATGAAGGCGTGGGTCCGGCCGTCCGCAAGTTCCGCTTGTCCGACGATGTGCCCGCGGTTGTTGATGTCGTTGGCCTGGCTGAAGGTGCCGCCGAGCGTGCCGAGGTCGGTCATCACGCCGCGCTCCCAGAGGAACGCGTGGCTATCGCCGTTCGGGAGGTCGGCCACTCCGACGACCTGACCGTGGTCATTGATCGCCATTGCGACCGAGTAGTGGCCGCCCAGCGTCCCCAGGTCGGTCATCACGCCGTTCTCGTACAGGAACGCATGCCGGACACCGTCCGCGGTGTCGGTGAGGCCGACGATCTGACCGTGCTTGTTGATGTCGTAGGCTACGGAAATGCCGGAGGGGCCGCCCAGCGAGCCGAGGTCGGTCGTGGGAGATGTGGTCCGGCGCGCTGCATCGACTGCCGGCGCGCTCATGAGGACGATCAGGGCCGCCACAACCGCAAGCAGTCGCCGCGCGGCACGTCGGGAAGGTTGGTGGGGACGGCGGGTCAGCATCTTGACTCCTCGTGTGTCGCCCCAGCCACTTGGCGAGGCGGGAATACTTATGTTCGGTAAGGCATTAATAACTTACACCTTGACAGCCAGTCAATACACCCTCAGCTTCAGGCCAGCCGCGCCCGTAACGGCCATGCCGGGTCACCTCACGCTGTTGCCAAGGTAGTTTTGGTTCGAGGCTTGTCGGAATGCGCCGCGTATTTCGCGCGTGACGGGAGCATGCCGCCTGCCGGCCAGGGCGGTCAGCCTTGCTATCCGCTGCGTTCAGGCCCGCTCACGATTAGGATTCAGAGTCGAGGGCTGCGGGAATGTGGCTGGAAACGGACGGGGGATGCAGGCGTGGTTGCATTGTCGCGCGCTGGGGGACAACGATTAGCGTGATTGCGATCGATAGCCTGTGTTGCCGCCCGCCGGGCGCGGACGGCCTGGTGGGCGGTCGGCATTGACGGACGTTGCGCTCGCTATCGCGATCGTCTCTTTCGCGATGTTCGTGCGGGGGTTCACCGGATTCGGCGGGGCGCTGCTGACGGTGCCGCTGCTGAGCCTGCTCTGGGATGTCCAGCTGGCGATCGTCGTGGTGGCGGCCATGCAGGTGGTGACGGGCGGGACGCTGGCCGTCACCAGTCGTCGGACGGTGGCGCGGGCGGAGCTGGTTCGCGTACTGGTGCCCAGCTTCGCCGGGCTGGCGGCCGGGGCGCTGCTGCTGTCAGAGCTGCCGGTGGAGTGGGTGGCGGCGGCGTTGGGCGTGTTCAGCATCGTCGCCGGGATGAACGTGATCGTCAAGCTGCGGCGGGTCGTCGAGGTCCGGCCGGCCAGCGGGGCGGCAACCGGCGCGGCCGGGTTGCTGGCTGGCCTGCTCCAGGGCATGGTCGGGACCGGCGGGCCGGTAATCGTGCCCTACATCCAGCGCATCCTGCCGACGGCGGCGGCGATGCGCGCCACGCTGCTGGCCTATTTCCTGGCCCTGGACGTGGTGCGGCTGGCGAGCTACGTGCCGCTGGGGGTGGCCGGACGCGACGCCGTCGCGCCGGTGCTCTACCTGTTGCCGTTCGGTGTGGTTGCCTCGCTGGCTGGCGGGCGGCTCCAAATCCAGGTTTCGGAGACGCTGTTCCGGGGCGTGGTGGGGGCGCTGCTGGTCCTGGCCGGGGCGATGCTGCTGATCTGAGAACTGGTAAAATTGAGTCGATCCGACTCAAGACACGGGCATAGCTGAAGGTCACCCATTGTTATTGTAGGGTGAGAATGCCCCAACTACCCGAACCAGCGAAGGTTCCTACTGAAAAGCGACACGAGACGATGACATCGGAGTATCGACAACCTCATGAGTACCCGCGCCCGCAGGAGTACTCGCCGCCTCAGGTGATCGACGCCGATTTCCGGGTGACGGAGACCGGCGAGGTCGTCAAGGGCGGTGACAACCGACGGCGCGGCGGTCTGATCGGCACGCTGCTGGCGGCCCTGGTCTTCATCGGCTCGAAGGCGGGTTACATCCTGAGCGCCCTCAAGGGCGTCAAGTTCCTGGGCACCGGCGCGACGGCGCTGCTGAGCGTCGGCTCTTATGCCCTGCTCTTCAACTGGGAGTTCGGCGTCGGGCTGGTGCTGCTGCTGTTCATCCACGAGATGGGCCACGTACTGGCGCTCAAACGCTATGGCGTGCGAGCGACGGCGCCGATCTTCATCCCCTTCATGGGCGCCTTCATCGGCATGAAGCAGCTGCCGAAGGACGCCACGATGGAGGCGGTCGTTGGGCTGGGCGGGCCGGTGGTCGGTTCGCTGGGCGCGCTGGGCGCCTGGCTGCTGTACTCGATCTACGATCACCCGCTGTTTCTGGTGATGACCTACCTGGGCATCTTCCTCAACCTGTTCAACCTGCTGCCGATCCTGCCGCTGGACGGCGGCCGCATCGTCGGCGTGCTGTCGCGCTGGTTCTGGTTGGTCGGCGCGGCCGGGCTGGTGGGGCTGATGCTGATCTTCCCCAGCCCGATCCTGCTGCTGATCCTGCTGTTCGGCGCGCCGGAGCTGTGGGCGCGGTTTAAGGAGCGCAACACACAGGCGCACGACGACTACTACGCCGTGCCGCTGCGCGAGCGGCTGGCCGTCGGCGCGACCTACTTCGGGCTGGTCTTCCTGCTCGGCTACGCGATGTTCCACCTCGGCCCGATCGTGGCCGACAGCCGCCCGAGCTAGGCCGGCGTCGAATTCAGGAGATGTTCAAGGGCGGGGCGTGGTCCCTGCCCTTTTCCTATTTGAGCCGTCCTCAGCCGCGCTCCGCAGGATGACGGTGGGGGCGTTCAGGATGCCCCTGAGTCGTGGTGGGTTCTTGAACGCGTCGCAGAAATGGGGGCCTGCCGATCAGTGGGGCGCACACTACAATCCGTGCGGAGTGGTGGAAAGGCGGCCGTGACCATGAAGATCGAGACGTTCGCGCTGGAACGCTGGATGACGACCTGGGAGCTGGATGTCGAATTCGACATCACCGAGAGCGGCATCTACCCCATGTCGCTGCGCGAGCTGATCGAACTGGCGCCCGAGGATGAGCGGCAGAAGCTTCAGGGTGGGCTGCTCGACACCCGGCTGGGCTACAGCGAGGCGCGCGGGACCGCCGAACTGCGCGGCGAGCTGGCAGTGACCTACGCCGGCGCGACGGCCGAGAATGTGCTGATCACGACCGGGGCGATCGAGGCTAACTTCCTGCTCTTCAACGCCCTGCTCGACCCGGGCGACCACGTCGTCGCCGTCCACCCGGCCTACCAGCAGCTCTACAGCGTGCCGCGCGGCATCGGCTGCGAGGTTGATCTGTGGAAGCTGACACCGGAGAACGGATTCCGCCTAGACGACCTGGAGCGCCTGGTGCGGCCCGAGACGCGGCTTATCGTCGTCAACACTCCGCACAACCCGACTGGCGCGGCGCTCACGCAAGAGGAACTGGAGCGCATCTATGCGCTGGCGGAGGCCAACGACGCCTGGGTCCTGTTCGACGAGGCCTACCGCTGGCTGGAGCTACCGGGCGAGGAACCGCTGCCACCGCCCGGCTGGGAGCTGGGTGAGCGGGCGATCAGCACCGGCACCTTCTCCAAGCCCTTTGGGCTGCCGGGCCTGCGGATCGGCTGGCTGGTCGCGCCCGAGGAGATCGTCCAGCGCTGCTGGCACCTGCGCGACTACATCACGCTCAGCCCCGGCAAGCTCAACGACGCGCTGGCGCTGCACGCCCTGCGGCACCGAGATCAGGTGATGGCCCGTAACCGGGAGATCATCGCGGAGAATCTCCGTACCGCCGAGCGCTGGTTGCGGGACAATAGCGATGTCGTCTCATGGACGCGGCCTCGAGGCGGACTGCTGGCGCTGCTGGCCTACCGGCTGGATATCTCCTCGCAGGAGCTGGCCGACCGCCTGGCCGCCGAGTACAGCGTGATGCTGGCGCCGGGCGCAGCCTTCGACTACGAGCACCACCTGCGGATCGGCCTGGGCCAGCGGCCGGACGTCTTCGCCGGCGGGCTGGAGCGCGCCGCGGCCTGCTTCGCCGATCTGCGGGCCAGTGGAATCGGGTTGCGCGCTTAGGCGTTGTGGGCGGTACAGGGATTCAACAGGGAGAGGAACGGCACCATGTCGGAGGTCAAGAGGCGCAACGTCGGGATCCTGCTCTTCGAGCGCGCCGAATTGCTGGATTTTGCCGGGCCGTACGAGGCCTTCTCGGCGGCGCGGCTCGACGGCGAGCCGTGCTTCAACACCTTCACGGTGGGGCAGCAACAGGGGTACATCACCAGCAACAACGGGCTGGTGTGCGGCGTTGACTACAGCTTCGAGGACGCGCCGGATATCGACATCCTGGTCGTGCCGGGCGGCCAGGGCACCCGCGTCGAGGTCGATAACCCGGTGGTGATCGACTGGATCAAGGACGTCGCCGGCAAGGCCGAGCTGATGACCTCGGTCTGCACCGGTGCGTTCCTGATGGCCAAGGCTGGGCTGCTAGCCGGGAAGAAGGCCACCACCCACTGGGGCAGCATCGAGCGCATGCGCGAGACCTTTCCGGACACCGAGGTGCTGGAGCAGGTGCGCTTCGTCGACGACGGCTTCGTGGTCAGCTCGGCGGGCGTCTCGGCCGGGATCGACATGTCGCTGCACGTCATCGAGCGGCTGTGCGGCGTCGAGGCGGCCCGCAGCTCGGCGCGGCTGATGGAGTACGACTACTGGCCGGGATTCGTTCATAGTTCGTAGGTTGGCGTTTATAGGGACACCGGGGAAGTCATGTTCTACGTTCCAGTGCTTCCGGTGACGTGATGAGCGGCGAAGGGCAGGATCCGGGCAGGGCGCGCGAGCCGCGGGCCGGCGAGATCACCCGCATTGTTCACCAGCAGCGCAACCCGGAACGGGTCTCGATCTACATTGACGGCGAGTTCGCCTTTGGCTTGCCGGCGACCGAGGTAGTCAGCCGCGGCCTACAGCGCGGCCAGCGGCTGACGCTGGCGCAGGCCACCGAGCTGGCGGCGGTCGACGAGGGCTCGCGGGCGACCGACGCCGCCATCCAGTTCCTCTCCCACCGGCCGCGCTCGGAGCGCGAGGTGCGCGACCGGCTCCGCAAGCGCCAGTACTCCGACGCGGCCATCGAGATTGCGATCGAGAAGACGCGCGGCTGGGGCTACATCAACGATGAGTCCTTCGCCGAGTTCTGGGTCGAGAACCGCATGCGCCACAGGCCGCGCGGGGCGCGCCTGCTCTCCCAGGAGCTGCGCCAGAAGGGCGTCGACCGCGAGGTCATCGAGCAGGTGCTCGAGGAGACCGACCTCAACGAGCACTCCGCCGCCCTGGAACTCGCCCGCAAGCGTCTCCCCCGCCTCGCCAACCTCGAACCCGATGTCCGCAAGCGCCGTCTCTCCGACTACCTCGCCCGCCGCGGCTACGGCTGGGACGTGATCCGGCCGGTCCTGAACGATGTGCTGGGCGACGACGGAGGCAGTGCCGAGCCCGACGCCGACATCCAAGCAATTTGAGGAACGAGACGCTCATTCTGAGAATTACGGGCAGTGGTTCTCACTCTGCGCCGCGGTCTTGTGCGGAATCGTGACCGCAGTAACTGCTCCCTCTATACTTCCGTTCCAGCAAATTCTACGTTATATCGGTAGAATCGAAGTGAGCACAAAGTATCTGCGTACGTAGTTTCGGTGTCGCTTGGGGTGCTCTTTGGATGTTTGGCCGACGCCGTAACGAACGAAGACGGATTGTGGC
>DATGQR010000524.1:0-5545 GCA_035304105.1 Thermomicrobiales bacterium
GAGGCCACCCGCGTCAGCCAGGAGCTGGGGGTGCGCTACGTGGTCGAGGTCGAGTTCACCCGCGGCGAGCGCGCCATCGCCCTGGCCTACCGGATCGTCGACGGCCTGTCGGGGCAGGCCGTGACCGCCTCGCGCGTGGAGCGCCCGGCGTCGCGGTTGTTCGACTTGCAGGATACGCTGCTCCGGGAGGTGCTTTCGTCGCTGCCGCTGGCGACCGCGGCGAACCACCCCGATCCGGTGGGCGACTACGGGACAGACGATCTCGAGGCATACGACTACTACCTGCGTGGACAGGCGTTCTACCACCTGGCGTCGGCCGAGGACAACGAGCGCGCCCGGCAGATGTTCCGGCGCGCCCTCGAGATCGACCCCGATTTCGCACGCGCATACGCGCAGCTGGCGATGACCTACGTCAACGACTTGAGGTTCGGCTGGAACAACGCCGGCGAGGCAAGCCTGGCGCAGGCGCGGGAGAGCGCCGAAACCGCCGTCGAGCTGGACCACGAGTCGGCACAGGCACACCGCGCTGCCGGCCACGTCAGCATACTCGGCGGCGATCCGGAGGCAGCGACCGCCGCCGGCGAGCGCGCGATCGAGCTCAGCCCCGGCCTAGCCGACGCCTACGTCGTGGTCGGCACCGGCCGTACCCTGGCCGGCGACGCCGACGCCGGGGTGGAGCTCATCCAGCAGGCCATTCGCATGAACCCGTACGCACCCCTGGCCTACTCCCTGGGGCTCGGCCGGGCGCGGTTCTTCGCCGGCGATTTCCGCGAGGCCAGGCTCCAGCTGGAGCGCGCTATCGAGCTCAACCCCAACATGGTCACGCCGCACGTACTGCTGGCGGCGACCCTGGGTCGGCTCGGCGAGCAGGAAGAGGCCGCGCGCCGGGCGCAGCAGGTGCTGACGCTCGATCCCGGGTTCACAATGGAAGGGTGGCTGGCGCGCGAGCGTATCACCGACGAGGCCTACGCGGATTCGCTCGCGCAGGGACTGAAGATCGCCGGACTTGTCACGGAGAAGCCGAAGGAACGTTCGTGGCTGCGTCTGCCGGGACTGAAGCTGCCCGACCTCGAACCGCGGCAGGCACCGGACCACAACAGCGACCGCAGGTAAGGCGCTTGCAATCGATCCGGGCGCCCGCGCCCCGAGACTTCGCCAAGCTGACCCTGCTCGGCGCCATCTGGGCGTCGGCGTTCATGTGCATCGAGGTGGCGCTGGCGGACTTCGCCCCGCTCGCCATTGCCGGATGGCGCATCGCCATCGCCACCGCCGCGCTGGTGCCGCTGGTGCTGCTGCGGCGCGAGCCGTGGCCCAGGGGCGCGCGGACCTGGGGCCTGATCCTGCTCGCCGGCGCCCTCTACAATGCGATACCGTTCACGCTGATCAGCTGGGGTCAGCAGTTCATCTCGAGCGGCATGACCGCGATCCTGATGTCCTCGGGACCGTTCGCCGCCCTGGTGCTGTCGCACTTTCTCACGCGCGACGATCGCCTGACGGCGTTCAAGCTCGGCGCGGTCCTGCTGGGTTTTGCCGGGGTCGTGGTGCTGATCGGTGCGCAGGCCGTCTCGGGCGGCGCGGGCAACATCGGCGGGTCACTGGCCATGGTGGCTGCGGTGAGCTGTTACGTGCTGTCGTCGCTGGTCGTGCGTCGGATCGTCGGTGTGTCCCCGGTGGCGTTGAGCCTGGCGGTGCTGGCGGCATCGTGCACCTACATGGTGCCGATCATGGCCGTCGTCTCCGACCCGTTCCCCGAACTGTCGGGACTCGGGCCTCTTGCCGCCCTGGTGTTCCTGGGCCTGGTACCGACGGCGTTCGCATACATCCTGCGGATCCAGATCGCCCAGCAGGTGGGCGCGATCTTCCTCTCCCAGGTGAGCTACCTCATTCCGCCGTTCGGGCTGTTCCTGAGCTGGCTGTTCCTGGGGCAGGTGCCGGCGCCGTCCACTTACGTCGCCCTCGTCCTGATTCTCGCAGGGCTCATCGCCAGCCGGTATGCCGCCAGGGCCGACCGGTAGCGCCCGTCCACTCGCACGACGCGATGACAGGCCCTACCCTACCGATGTCGCGGCAGCCGGGCCTGAAAATCGCTACAGCAGCGGCAGGCTCTCGTCCACGAACAGCCACTTGCGCTGGGCCTCGTGGCCGGCCGAGATGGAACGACGCACGACGGCCTCGGTCAGGTGGGGTGCGAACAGGGCAATGAAGGCGTAGTGGAATCGCTTGAGAAAGAACCCGCGGCGAACCCCGATCTTGGTCACTCCGCGCTCGAACAGGTGGCTTGCGTCGATACGCACCAGTCCGGCGTCGGTCGCCGGATCCCAGGCCACCTGGGCGATGATGCCGATGCCGAGGCCGAGCTTGACGTAGGTCTTGATGACGTCGGCATCGGTAGCCGAGAACACCACCCGAGGCGTGAGCCCCGCCTCGGCGAAGGCACGATCGAGTTGCGATCGGCCCGTGAAGCCGAATACGTAGGTCAGGAGCGGATACTCGGCCACCTGGTCGAGCGTCTTTATCGGCGCTTCGGTCAGCGGATGGCCCTCGGGCGCGATGACGCAGCGGTTCCACTGGTAGCACGGCATCATGACGAAGTCGTCGAACAGCTCCATGCCCTCGGTGGCGATGGCGACGTCGACGCGGGCCGACTTGAGCATGTCGGCGATCTGGGCCGGGGAACCCTGGTGCAGGTGAACCTGCACGTCGGGGTAGTCGTCCTTGAACCGCTTGATGATGCCGGGCAGCACGTAGCGGGCCTGGGTGTGGGTGGTGGCGATGCCCAGGACGCCGCGGTCCGGCTCCCGCTCCTCCTGGGCCTCGGCGCGGATCGACCCAATCTCGCCCAGGATGCGCTCGACGCGCTCGAGAATGCGTTCGCCCACCGCGGTGACCCGCGCCAGGTGCTTGCCGGAGCGCTCGAAGATCTCCACGCCGAGCTCATCCTCGAGCGCGCGCACCTGGCGACTGATACCGGGCTGGGACGTGTGGAGCACCTCCGCGGCCTGGCTGATCTTGAGTTCACTGGCGCGAATCGCGCTGAGATAACGAAGCTGCTGCAGGTTCACTTATAACTCCTGGTTATATCCTTGTGAAAACTTATTCCTTCCAATCATAACTCCGGCGAGTAAAGTGGCGCCACCGGTCACCACTTTCCCAAATCGCCATGTCCCTGCCGCAGTCAGCCGAGATCTCTCCCGCACCGCGCGTACCGCCGTTTGACGAGGACGGTTTCCTGCTCGCGCCCGAGACATGGACCATCGACCTCGCCCGCGACCTCGCGCGCGGCGAAGGCATCCCGCGGCTCGACTACGAACACTGGCGCGTCCTGCACTTCATTCGCGACTACCACGCGAGGTTCGGCGCCGCACCGCTGATCCGCCGGGTATGCCGCCAGAGCGGCCTGGCGCGCAGCGACGTCAAGCGCCTGTTCGCCAGCTGCCGCAGCGCCTGGCGCATCGCCGGACTGCCGCACCCGGGCGAGGAAGCGAAGACCTACATGAATTGATGCTGCCCTCCTTCCAGTGGAATCGCTGGACGTGATGAGCCCCGGATCCTCCGGGGCTTTTTTTACCACATCAGGTCATCGGGGACCGGGTGTTCGGATTCGTCGGCGGCGTCCGGGTCCTCGCCGCTGCCGGCGTGGAACACGATGACGCAGCGTTCCTCGCGCTCGAGGATGCGCTCGGCGACGGCCGCCGGAACGATGTCGTAGCGCCCCTCGATTCGTACCACCGCGAGCTGTCCGGCGGCGAGACGACGGGGCATGTCCTCGTGCACCCAGATCTTCCGGATCTTGCCCCGGTCGAGGAATTGGTAGGGCGTCTGACCGCTTTCTCGCTCCAGCCGATGACGGCCGACGATCTCGCCGATCTCGGCGCGCAGTGCCCTCAGCTCGGCCTGGCGCCGGCGCTCGCTGTTGGCGACGCGATCGCGCTCGCGTTTCTCCCGCCGTGCCTGCTCGACGCGGGCGGAGACGGTTTCCTCGGGCGACCCCGCGGCGCGGGCCGGGGCCTTCTTGCGCTTGTGCCGCTCCTTGTTGGCGGCCTTCACGCGCGACGGGTCGACGAGACCAGCCTTCAGCAACTGTTCGCGCAGGGATCCTGACATGATGATCGGGTGGGTCGACCGTCGGGCTGCGGCCGCTCAGGGACGAGGGCCCTGCTTCCGGCTCGATAGCAGAGATGGAGCGGGTGATGGGAATCGAACCCACGTTAAGAGCTTGGGAAGCTCCCGTTCTACCATTGAACTACACCCGCGCTGTGCCGTACTCAGCCCGTCGTGCAGGTCATGTCCTGGCCGCAGCACTGGGGTGACTTGATCATGCCGTGCTCGTTGGGGCACTTCGACACCTGCACCTCGGTGCCGTTGTCCAGCCGGATCGTGTCGTTGACCAGCGGTGCGTCGCACTTGCCGCAACTGGCGTTGACGCTCATCCCGCACTTCGGGCATTCGTAGGTTGCCATGGCAATGTCCTCCTCGATGGCTCTCGTCGGCGCGCACCGGCACGCCGCACGTTCGCCGAAAAGATAGCATGCCGAATGCTCGCGCGGCTACCGGGCGTTCAGCGCGGCAGTTCGGAATGCCCCATCAGGTACTCGTCGACTGCGCGCGCGGCCTGGCGGCCTTCGCGGATCGCCCACACGACCAGCGACTGGCCGCGCCGCGTGTCGCCGCAGGCGAAGATGTTGCCGATGCTGGTCCGGTAGTCGGCCTCGGTCGCCTTGACGTTGCCGCGCCCGTCGAGTTCCACGCCCAGGTCGCTGATCAACCCGTCGTGCACCGGGTGGACGAATCCCATGGCCAGCAGGATCAGCCCGGCTTCTATGACGAACTCGCTGCCGGGGATCTCCGACATCCGCCACTGGCCGTCGTCGCCCCTCTTCCATTGCAGCCGGGCGAGCTTCAGCCCGGCGACCTTGCCGTCGGCGCCGATGACCTCTTTGGACACCACCGACCAGTCGCGCTCGCAGCCTTCCTCGTGCGAGGTCGAACTGCGCAGCTTCAGCGGCCAGTCGGGCCAGGTGAGAAGCTTGTTCTCGTGCTCCGGCGGGCGCGGCATGATCTCGAGCTGGGTGACGCTCGCGGCGCGCTGACGGTTGGCCGTGCCGACGCAGTCCGAGCCGGTATCGCCGCCTCCGATCACGATCACGTGCCGGCCGGTGGCGAGGATGTCTGGACCGCTGTAGCCCTCACCGCTCACCCGCCGGTTCTGCTGGGTGAGAAAGTCCATGGCGAAGTGCACGCCGTCGAGCTCCCTGCCCGGTACCTCGAGGTCACGCGGCTTCTCGGAGCCGCCGGCAAGGACGATGGCATCGTAGTCGTCGAGCAGTTTCTTCACTGGCACGTTGCGGCCGACGTGGCTGTTGGGGCGGAAGCGCACACCCTCGGCCTGCATCTGCGCGATGCGCCGGTCGATGAGTTCCGGGCTCATCTTGAAGTCGGGTATGCCGTAGCGCAGCAGACCGCCGATGCGCCGGTTCTTCTCGAACACGACGGCGCGGTGCCCGGCGCGCGCCAGCTGCTGGGCGCAGGCGAGCCCGGCGGGACC
>DATGQR010000525.1:0-5430 GCA_035304105.1 Thermomicrobiales bacterium
AGACGACCACGCTCCGCATGATCTCGGGCCTGGAGACGGTGAGCGGGGGCTCCATCTACCTCAACGACCGCAACGTCACCTGGCTGCACCCTAGCGAGCGTGACATCGCCTTCGTGTTCCAGCTCTTCGCCCTGTACCCGCACCTGACGGTGCGCCAGAACATCATCTTCCCGCTGCAGGCCGCCGGCGAGTCCGAAGCCGTCATCCGCGAGCGCCTCTCCCAGGTCGTCGATCTGCTCCGCATCCAGCACATTCTCGACGCCCGGCCCGGCAAGCTGAGCGGCGGCGACCGGCAGCGCGTGGCGCTGGCCCGCGCGCTGGTGCGCCGGCCCGCCGCCGGCCTGATGGACGAGCCGCTGGGCGCGCTCGACGCCGAATTCCGCGAGAGCATGCGCGCCGAGATCAAGCAGCTTCACATCGACCAGCACGCCACCACCGTCTACGTGACCCACGACCAGGTCGAGGCCATGGCCATGGGCGACCGCATCGTCGTGATGTCAGACGCCGAGATCCAGCAGGTCGGCTCGCCCGCCGAGGTGTACTACGACCCGGCCAACCTGTTCGTAGCCCGTTTCATCGGCAGCCCCGGCATGAACCTTGTGACCGGCCACTTCGGCGAAGGCAAGATTCACTTCCCTGGCGACAATCACTACGAGGTGCCCGCCGAGTGGATCCCTGCGCTCCAGCGGGCCATCGGCGGCGAGGGGCCCGTCATCGTCGGCTTCCGCCCGGAGGCCGCCCTGGCGGCAGCCGAGGGCGAGCTGGCCGGGCAGATCTACGCGATGGACATGTACGGTGGCCACACGGTCTTACACGTCAATCTGAACGGCGATGACATCGTCCACGTTCGCAGCGACCGCCGGATGGCCCACCCCATCGGCACCCCCGTACACTTCAGTCTAAATCCGGCCATGGTCAGGTTCTTCGATCCGCAGACCGAGCAGGCCATCCTCCGGGAGGCGTAAGCATGAGCACCATTGAACTCCGGAGCATCACCAAGCGGTTCCCGGGCGTCATCGCTCTGGACAACGTCACGTTCGACGTGAAAGACGGCGAGTTCTTCGTTCTGCTCGGCCCGACGGGTGCGGGCAAGACGACCACGCTGCGCGTGATCGCCGGGCTGGAGCGCCAGGACGAGGGCAACGTGCTGTTCGACGGCGAGGCAGTCGACAACCTGACCCCGCCCGACCGCGACGTGGCGTTCGTTTTCCAGCAGTATTCGCTCTACCCCACCATGACGGTGTTCGACAACCTTGCCTTTCCGCTGCGCTCGCCGCTGCGCAAGCTCTCCGCCGCCGAGATCAAGCAGCGCGTCGAGGATGCCGCGCGCACGCTCCGGATCTCGCACCTGCTGGAGCGCAAAACCGCGCACCTCTCCGGCGGCGAGATGCAGCGCGTCTCGATTGGCCGCGCTATCGTGCGCCAGCCCCGCGTCTTCCTGATGGACGAGCCGCTCTCCAACCTCGACGCCAAGCTGCGCGAGGCACTGCGCGTCGAGCTGCAGCACCTCCAGCGGACGCAGGGCAGCACGACGCTGTTCGTCACGCACGACCAGGTCGAGGCGCTGACCCTGGCGCACCGCATCGGCGTGCTCAACGAGGGCCGCCTGGTCCAGATCGGCACGCCGGAAGACATCTACGACCGCCCGGCGTCAACCTTCGTCGCGCAGCTCGTCGGTACGCCGCGCATTAACCTGTTCCCCGGCCTGTGCGAGAACGGCACGGTTTACGCCGAGGGCAGCGAGCTGCACCTGCCGCTGCCGCGCAGCGCCTCGATCCCGCAGCGCTTCCTGCTGGGCGTCCGGCCAGAGGACGTGACGATCAACCCTGAGGGCCAGTATACCGGTGAGGTCCTGCTCACCGAGCCGCTCGGCGTCGAAACCATCGTTCACATCGGCACCGGGCAGCAGCGCCTGCTCAGCCTCGTGCCGGGCATCACGCCGCTTCGCGTCGGCGACAACGTTCGCTTCGACGTTACTCATAACCGCCTGCACTGCTTCGACCTGGACGGGAAACGCATCCCGACTTAATTCTTCTTCACGTAGCAAGGAGGCTGGCTTTACCCATGAAGTTCGGCGTCAATAGTTGGGTCTGGACCTCGCCGCTGACGACGGAGGAGCTCGAAAAGCTCGCGCCGAAAGTGGCAGAGATGGGCTTCGACATCCTCGAAGTCCCGCTGGAAGGCCTCGGCGACCTCGATTACGAGCGCGGGGCGGAGATTCTGAACGAGTACGGCCTGGCCGTGACGTGCTGCGCGGCGATGGGCCCCGACCGCGACCTGATTCACCCGGATGAGGCTATCCGCCTCGGCGGGATGACCTACCTGAAAGGCGCTATCGACGCCTGCCAGGTGCTCGGCGCATCGAACCTCGTCGGCCCGCTGTATTCGGCGGTGGGCCGGACCTGGCAGCAGACCGCTGAGGAGCGCCAGCGCGACCTCGACGTGCTGGTGGACGCGCTCTCCGAGCTGGCTGCATATGCCGGCGAGCGGGGTGTCAGGCTCGGCCTGGAGCCACTTAACCGCTTCGAGACGAGCTTCATCAACCTGGCTGCACAGGCCCGCGAGGTGGTGGACTGCGTCAACCACCCGGCCCTCGGCATCATGCTGGACACCTTCCACATGAACATCGAGGAGAAGCACTTCGACGAGGCCATCCGAACCGCGGGCGACCGCCTCTACCAGCTCCACGCCTGCGGCAGCGACCGCGGCGCGCCGGGCAGCGGCACCGTCAAGTGGGATGAGGTCAAAGCCGGGCTGGAGAGCATCGGCTACGATGGCCCGGTCGTGATCGAGTCCTTCACGTCGAAGGTCAAGAGCATCTCGCGCGCTGCCGCCATCTGGCGCAATCTGGCCTCCACCCAGGACGAGCTGGCCGCGCAAGGGTTGGCATTCCTGAAGGGTTTGCTTGCGTAGCGATTGAGACATCTGCCCCACCCCTGCCGGTCGCTTTTGGCAGTTCGGGTTCTCTACCCCCTCCCCGCCAGCTAGGCGGGGAAAATCAGACTCCCCTTCCCTGCAAGCGGGGAAGGGGTTGGGGGATGGGGTCATCGCAGAGTTCTAGGCGCAGACTCGGACTTGCGCCGCTGCTGATCGTTGTTGGCTCATGCACCATTCTGGTCACTTTAACATCCGTCAAAGAGCAGGAGGATCACATCATGGCACGACCTGTCACTCTCTTTACCGGCCAGTGGGCGGATATGACCCTCGAAGATGTTGCCAGGCAAGTCAGCGAGTGGGGCTTCGACGGCCTGGAGCTGGCCTGCTGGGGCGATCACTTTGAAGTTGACAAGGCGCTCGAAGACGACGGCTACGTCCAGTCGCGCTGGGACATCCTGAACAAGTATGGCCTGCAGTGCTGGGCCATCAGCACGCACCTTGTCGGGCAGTGTGTTGCCGACGACCCGATTGACGAGCGTCACCAGTCCATCCTGCCGCCGCGCCTGTGGGGCGACGGCGACCCCGACGGCGTGCGTGAGCGCTGCGCCGAAGAGATCAAGAACACCGCTCTCGCCGCCAAGCAGTTTGGCGTGAGCATCGTCAACGGCTTCACCGGCAGCCCGGTGTGGAAGAACCTGTACTTCTTCCCGCCCACCAGCCAGGACTTCATCCAGCGCGGTTTTGACGACTTCGCCGCCCGCTGGAAGCCGATCATGGACGTGTTCCAGGAGAACGGCATCAAGTACGGGCTGGAGGTCCACCCTACCGAGATCGCTTACGACATCATCACCGCGCACCGCGCGCTGGAGGCCATCGATCACCACCCGGCCTTCGGCTTCAACTTCGACCCGAGCCACTTCATCCACCAGTTCGTGGACCCGGTGAAGTTCATCGACGAGCTCGGCGACCGCATCTGGCACGTCCACGTCAAGGACTCGAAGGTCGAGACGCTGGACGGGCGGCGCAGCATCCTGAGCTCGCACCTCGACTTCGGCGACCCGCGCCGGGGCTGGAACTTCGTCTCGCCGGGGCGCGGCGACGTCAACTGGGACGAGCTGATCCGCGCGCTGAACCGCGTCGGCTACGACGGCCCGCTCTCCATCGAGTGGGAGGACACCGTCATGGACCGCATGCACGGCGCGCCCGAGGCGCTGGAAACCATCCGCGCGGCGGACTTCCCCGCCTCGGACGTCATCTTCGACGCGGCCTTCGCCGCCGACAAGAGCGAGTGAGCCACTAAGCTGCCATCACGAGAACGGGGCGAGCGGCGCCCCCCTCACCGCCGCTCGCCCCACACCTGATTAACTCGAGACACGGAGGACAGGGTGTTATGAGTGAGCAAGATACTGGCTTCACCACGCAGGCCGCCGCCCGCGCCGAGGGCGAAGCCCCGGTTATCGGCGTTGGGATGCTCGGCTACGCGTTCATGGGTAAAGCCCACAGCAACGCCTTCAAGACGCTGCCCTACATGATGTACCCGCCCGTCGCCATCCCCGACCTCGTCGCCATTGCCGGGCGCAACGAGGAGGCCTGTGCCGAGGCGGCGCGCCGCTATGGCTACCGGAAGTTCTACACAAACTGGCAGGAGATGCTGGAGGATGACGAAATCCAGCTCTTCGACAACGGCGGCCCGAACGACGTCCACGCCGAGCCGTCCATCGTCGCGGCGCAGGCGGGCAAGCACGTCCTGTGCGAGAAGCCGCTGGCTCGCACCGCCGAAGAGGCCAAGCAAATGTGGGATGCCGTCGAGCAGGCGGGCGTCAAGCACATGGTGGCCTACAACTACCGCTTCGTGCCGGCCATCCGGCAGATCCGCAACCTGATCGACGGCGGCCAGCTCGGCCAGATCTACCACTGGCGCGCCGTCTACCTGCAGGAGTGGATCATGCCGCACTTCAACCTGCCGCGTATCTGGCGGCTCGACGGCGAAGTGGCTGGCTCGGGTGCGATCGGCGACCTGGGCGCGCACATTATCGACCTCGCCCACTACCTCGTCGGCGACTTGAAGAGCATCAAAGCCTACACGCAGACCTTCATCAACGAGCGTCCTGACCCGGATGTCGGCAGCAAGATGCTGCCCGTCACCGTGGACGACGCCTTCGTCGCCGCCTGCGAGTTCGAGAACGGCGCGCTCGGCACCTTCGAGGCGACGCGTTTCGCGGGCGGGCGCAAGAACTACAACGTGTTCGAGATCAACGCCGAGCACGCCAGCGTGCGCTTCAACCTGGAGCGCCTCAACGAGTACGAGATCTTCTGGAACACCTCCGAGCCGAAGGAGGCCCGCGGCTGGACCAACGTGATGGTCACCGAGGGCTACCACCCCTGGATCGCCAACTGGTGGCCCAGCGGGCACATCATCGGCTGGGAGCACACGTTCGTGCACGAGGTCAACCATCTGCTCGACGCCATTGTGAACGACAAGCCCGTCGGTCCGCACGGCGCGACGTTCGAGGATGGCTACAAAGCCAACGTCATCATGGACGCCGTGACCCG
>DATGQR010000526.1:0-8582 GCA_035304105.1 Thermomicrobiales bacterium
ATGCGGACGAGGCACACGGCCACTAGGGCCGCTGACTTTGGCGATACCTCTCGTCTTGGGAGGTTGCGAAACAAGGGAACGGGCGGGGAAGGTCCCTGCCAAGGCCGCGGAGTTCAACCCGGCGGCAAGGAGGAGAGTCAAGCGTGTTCGACGGAATTACTGATCCCGAAGCCGTAAAGTGGTTCGCTGCCGGCATGTCGATCGGCTTCGGCGCGCTCGGTCCTGGTCTCGGTATCGGTTTGGCAGTGCGCGCCGCGATGGAAGCGCTCGGCCGCAACCCTGAGGCTGAGGGCGCCGTCCGCACTACGCTCATCATCGGTGCGGCGCTGGCCGAGGCGATCGCGATCTACGCTTTCGTCATCTCGATTATCCTGATCTTCGCCGCCTAATCGTTGTCGATGGATCCGGCCAGGCGGGGTGCGGGAGCGCCGGCTCTCCACCTCGCTGCCGGTGACGCCGCAGACGGGCCGCCACAAGCGCCGGACCGCGCGCGGCAGATGGCGTCAGACGACAGGCGATAGTCAGGAGTACGGGTGCGCCCATGGATGCATTAGGAATTAGCGCGGCGAACTTCGTCGTCCAACTGATCGCGTTTATCCTCTTCGTGATCATCTTCTGGAAGTTCGCGCTGGGCCCGATCACCGGCATGCTCGACGCGCGCCAGGCGACGATCCGCGAGAGCCTCGAAGAGGCGGAGCGGGTGCGTCGCGAGATGGCCGCCGCCGAAGCGCGTAATGAGGAGATCCTGCTCGAAGCACGCCGCGAGGCTCAGCAAATCCTGGCCAATGCTCGCGAGCAGGCCGATCAGAACATTGCCCGCTCGCGCGAGCAGGCTCAGCGCCAGGCCGACGAGATCGTCGCTCAGGCCCAGAACGTTATTCAGGCCGAGGTCAGCCAGGCGCGGCTCGACCTGCGCCGCGAAGTGGCTGACCTGGCCGTCGAGGCTGCCTCGCGCATCGTGCGCGCCAACCTCGACCGTGATGCCCAGGCGCGCCTGATCGACGAGTTGCTGGCCGAGGCTGACCGCGGCGGCACGACGTCCTTGAACTAGCGACCAGTCAGGAGAACGATCCGGGATGGCAGTACAGGGGGTTGGCAGGCGCTACGCCGAAGCGGTCTTCGATCTGGCTAAGACGCCGGCCGAGCAGGATGCCTGGTTGGAGAACCTGCGCCAGCTGGCGGCCGCGGTCGAGGACGACACGACGCGCGCCTACTTCGAGAACCCGGCGATATCCGCGCAGCGCAAAGAAGAGGCCCTGGAGTTGATCCTGCCGGGTGACGCCAACGAGGAGGTTCGCAACCTCGCGCGCCTGCTGATCCACCGCCGGCGCTTCGCACAGCTGCCGGACATTCTCGCCGCGTTCGAGGAAATGGTGCTGCGCTCCCGGGGCATCTTGATCGCCGACGTGACGACCGCCGTGCCGCTCACCGCCGACGAGCGCCAGGCGGTCAGCGAGCGTTTGACGCGCATCGTCGGCTCAGAGGTGCAGATCCGCGAGCATGTCGATGAAGAGATTATCGGTGGCCTCGTGGCGCGGGTGGGCGACCAGCTCATCGATGGCAGCGTCCGCACGCAACTTCGTGAACTGCGCGCGTCGCTCAGTCGCGCCTAGGCGCTAGTCGAAACCAGGCAACTAGAATTACGGTGCCCCGTCGGGGCTGCATCCGATGGTGGACCAGGAGGAAGAGATGTCAGTACGAGCTACCGAAATCCGCGACATCCTGCGAAGCCAGATTCAAGACTTCGATGCCAGCTTGCGGATGACCAACGTCGGCAACGTCATTGAGGTCGGTGACGGTATCGCGACGGTCTACGGCCTGAGCGAGGTGGCCGCCAATGAGCTGGTCGAGTTCCAGACCGGCGCGATGGGCATGGCCTTCAACCTGCAGGAGGACTCGGTCGGCATCATCATCCTCGGTGAATACACCGACATCGAGGAGGGTCACGAAGTCCGCACCACCGGCCGCATCGCGGAGGTGCCCGTCGGCCCGGCACTGGTCGGCCGCGTCGTCGACGCGCTCGGCAACCCGATCGACGGCAAGGGCCCGATCGCCGCAGAATCGACGCGGCCGATCGAGCGCATTGCGCCGGGCGTGATCGAGCGCAAGAACGTCGACACGGCGTTGCAGACCGGCATCATCGCGATCGACGCCATGATTCCGATCGGCCGCGGCCAGCGCGAGCTGATCATCGGCGACCGCCAGACGGGTAAGACGGCCATCGCGATCGACACGATCATCAACCAGCGCGATACCGGCGTGATCTGCATCTACGTCGCCATCGGCCAGAAGCGTGCCCAGGTCGCCCAGCTGGTGGCGACGCTCGAAGCCAACAACGCGATGGACCACACCATCGTCGTGGCCGCCACGGCGTCCGACCCGGCGCCGATGCAGTACATCGCCCCCTACGCCGGCTGCGCGATGGGCGAAGAGATCATGGAGAACGGCGGCGCCGCGCTGATCGTTTACGACGACCTCTCCAAGCACGCCTGGGCTTATCGCCAGGTCTCGCTGCTGATGCGCCGCCCGCCGGGCCGCGAAGCCTACCCGGGCGACGTCTTCTACCTGCACTCGCGCCTGCTGGAGCGCGCCGCGCAGCTCTCCGACGACCGTGGCGGCGGCTCGCTGACGGCTCTGCCGATCATCGAGACGCAGGCCAACGACGTGTCGGCCTACATTCCGACGAACGTTATTTCGATCACCGACGGGCAGATGTTCCTGGAGTCCGATCTGTTCTACGCCGGCGTGCGCCCGGCGCTCAACGTCGGTATCTCCGTGTCGCGCGTGGGTGGTGACGCCCAGATTCGCGCCATGCGCCAGGTGGCCGGGCAGCTGCGGCTCGACCTCGCGCAGTACCGCTCGCTGGAGGCCTTCGCCCAGTTCGGGACGGAAGACCTCGACGCGGCCACGCGCCGGCAGCTCGAGCGCGGCGCGCGCATGACCGAGATGCTCAAGCAGCCGCAGTTCCAGCCGTTCCCGGTCGAGAAGCAGGTTGCGGCACTGTTCGCGGCCTCGCATGGTTACCTGGACGACGTCCCGGTCGATCAGATCCAGCGCTTCCGCAGCGAGTTCCTGGACTACATGGAGTCGTCGAAGCGCAACCTGCTCGACCAGATCGTGCAGCAGGGCCGCATCGATGACGACCTCGATCAGGCGCTGCGCCAGGCCATCCAGGAGTTCAAGTCGACCTTCTCGGCTTCGTAATCGCGGGCAGGCCGGTTCAGCCGGGAGGAGTGACAGGGAGCCGCAGTGGCGACGACAAGAGAAATCCGACGCCGAATCAGATCGATCGGCAACATTACGCAGATCACGCGCGCCATGGAGATGGTCTCCGCGGCGAAGATGCGTCGCGCCCAGGAGCGGGTGACAGCATCGCGCGCCTACTCCGACCGCATCCGGGTCATGATCTCCGGTCTGGCCGGACTGACCGACCTGGAAGAGGGCGAGTTCCCACTGCTCGAACAGCGCCCGATCGAGCGCGTCAGCCTGATCGTGATGACCTCGGACAAGGGGCTGGCCGGCGCGTTGAATTCCAACGTGATCCGCACTGCCGCCGAGTTCATTCGCGAAGAGGTCGACGGGCGCGCCGAGATCATCGCGCTCGGTAAGAAGGGCCGCGACTTCTTTCGCAAGACGCGCTACCCGCTGACGGCCGAGTTCATCCAGATGCAGGACTGGCCGACGATCGAGGATTTGCGCCCGGTGGTCGATATCGCCATCGAGGACTTCACGCGCGGCAAGGTCGACGCCGTCTACATCGTCAACACGCGCTTCTACAACACGCTGACCCAGCGGCCGCAAGTCCAGCAGCTGCTCCCGATCACGCCGGAGTTCGACGAGGAAGCCGAAGAGGCGATTCGCGACTTCATCTTTGAGCCGAGCCGCGAGGAAGTGCTCAACGCGCTGCTGCCGCGCTACGTCGAAGTCCAGATCTATCAGGCGATGCTCGACTCGCTGGCGAGCGAGCACTCGGCGCGCATGGTCGCGATGCGCAATGCGACCGAGAACGCCAACGAGCTGATGGACGACCTGACGCTGTCCTACAACAAGGCGCGGCAGGCGCAGATTACCGCTGAAGTTTCGGAGATCGCAGCCGGCGCCCTGGCGTCAGGCTCGTAAGCTTCGGGCAAGCCCCGACGACACAGGAGGCCAGACATGGCAGTAGAAACGACAACAGGCGTTGGACGCGTCGTCCAGGTCCAGGGCGTCGTCGTGGACGTTGAGTTCTCGGGCGGCGACCTGCCGGAGATCTTCGACGCGCTCGAAGTGGACATGCCGAACGGCGAGACGCTGACGCTGGAGGTCCAGCAGCACCTGGGCAACGACTGGGTCCGCACGGTCGCGATGTCGACGACCGACGGCCTGGCGCGCGGCGCGGTCGCACGGCCGGTCGGCGGCTCGATCCAGGTCCCGGTGGGCGAGCCGACGCTGGGCCGCATTTTTGACGTGGTCGGCAACACGATCGACGGCGAGGGCCCGGTCGAGGGCGCGACCTACCGCGGCATCCACCAGGAGGCGCCGTCCTTCGAAGAGCAGGCGACTGAGGTGCAGGTCTTCGAGACCGGCCTGAAGGTCATCGACCTGGTGGCGCCCTTCACTCTCGGCGGTAAGACCGGCGTGTTCGGCGGCGCGGGCGTCGGCAAGACGGTCATCATCCAGGAGCTGATTCGCAACATCGCCACCGAGCACGGCGGTTACTCCGTGTTCTGCGGCGTGGGCGAGCGCACCCGCGAGGGTACGCAGCTCTTCGGCGAGATGGTCGAGTCCGGCGTTATTGACAAGACCGTGATGATCTTCGGCCAGATGAACGAGCCGCCGGGCGCGCGCCTGCGCGTTGGGCTGACCGGCCTGACGATGGCCGAGTACTTCCGCGACGAGGGCCGCGACGTGCTGGTCTTCATCGACAACATCTTCCGCTTCGTTCAGGCAGGTTCGGAAGTGTCGGCGCTGCTCGGGCGCATGCCGAGCGCCGTGGGTTACCAGCCGACGCTGGGCACCGACATGGGCGCCCTGCAGGAGCGCATCACCTCGACCAAGCGCGGCTCGATCACCTCGGTGCAGGCCATCTACGTGCCGGCTGACGACTACACCGACCCGGCCCCGGCGACGACCTTCGCCCACCTGGACGGTACGATCTCGCTGGAGCGCTCGATCGCCGAGCGCGCCCTGTTCCCGGCGGTTGACCCGCTGGCCTCGACCTCGCGCATTCTCGACCCCAACGTCGTGGGCCAGGAACACTACGAGGTTGCCCGCGAAGTGCAGCGCGTGCTGCAGCGCAACCGCGACCTGCAGGACATCATCGCGATTCTCGGTATGGAAGAGCTGAGCGACGAGGACCGCCTGACCGTCCAGCGCGCGCGCCGCATCGAGAACTTCCTGTCGCAGCCGATGTTCGTGGCCGAGCAATTCACCGGCCGCTCGGGCCGCTTCGTGGAGCGCGCCGAGACGGTGCGCGGCTTCAAGGAGATTCTTGAGGGCAAGCACGACCACCTGCCGGAGCAGGCGTTCTACATGGTCGGCACGATCGACGAGGCGGTGGAAGCCGCCGAGCGCATGGCGGCCGAGGACTAGACGTCGCCCGCCTGATGACGAGCCGTCAATGCCCGCAGGGGAGTGGAGAGCATGGCTGCTAACCCGAAGTTGCAAGTCGAGATCGTGACCGGCGAGCGCGTCGTCTATCAGGAGAGCGATGTCGATATGGTCATCGCGCCCGGAGCGGACGGCGAGCTGGGCATCCTGCCGCGTCACGCCGCCCTGTTCTCCCTCCTGTCCGCTGGCGAGATGGTGGTTCGTAAGGGCACCAGCGAGCAGCACCTGGCCGTGTTCGGCGGGTTTCTGGAGGTCGCCAACGACCGCGTCCTGATCCTCGCCGACACAGCCGAGCGCGTCGAAGAGATCGACGAGGAACGCGCCGAGCGAGCGCGCCAGCGGGCCGAGCAGGCCCTGCGCGAGGCCGCATCCCAGATGGAGATCGAAGCGGCGCTCGCCTCGCTGCGCCGGGCGCGCGTGCGTACCAGACTGGCGCGCCGCCGCCGCGGACCCCGTGCCGACGTGTCACGGCCACCCAGTTAATGTAACGATGTAGGGCGACAGAGCCGCGTCGTTACCCGGGAAGGGAAGGGCCGTGTCCGTTTCACCGCGCGAGATCGCAGAGCGAGCAGGTTCGGGAACGAGCGGGAAGGGCGCAACCCAGCGCCGCATCCAGGTCGAGGGCGGCAAGCGCCTGCACGGCACGGTACGGGTTAGCGGCGCGAAGAACGCGACCTTGCCGATCATGGCCGCGGCGCTCCTGACCGACGAGCCCTGCATTATCGACAACGTGCCGCTGCTGGCCGACATCTACGTGATGGCCGACCTGCTGCGGCACCTCGGGGCGAGCGTCGAGATCGACGAAGAACTACACCGCGTGGTCGTCCATGCCCGTGAGATCGTCCATCACTACGCGCCGCAGGATCTAGTCGAGCGCATGCGCGCCTCGTTCCTGGTGTCGGGGCCGGTTCTGGCACGCACCGGGCGGATCGAGACGACCCAGCCCGGCGGCTGCAAGCTCGGTAGCCGCCCGGTGGATGTCGACGTGCGCGGCTTCCGGCGCATGGGCGCCGACGTCGTCTTCGAGGATGATGGCTACCGCATCACATGCCGGCGGCTCGAAGGCGCCGACATCTACATGGATTACCCCAGCCACACCGGCACCGAGAACCTGCTGATGGCGGCGACGCTGGCGCGCGGCACGACGACGATCGTCAACGCCGCCTCCGAGCCGGAGATCGCGGCCGTCGGTAACGTGCTGCTCGATATGGGCGCGCGCATCGAAGGGCTGGGGACGCCGCACATCCGCGTGGAGGGCGTCGAGCGGCTGCGTGGTTTCCACGCCACCGTGCTGCCCGACCGCCTGGAGGCCGGTACGTTCGCGATCGCCGCGGTGATCACCGGCGGCGAGGTCGTGCTGGAGCGCGTCAACGAGGCCGACATGATCCCGTTGACGTCGAAGCTGCGCGAGGCGGGGGCCGAGGTGTGGTGGAGCGAGAGCTCGATGCTCGTGCGGGCCGGCAAGTCGCTGGAGCCGGTCGAGGTGCAGGCGTTGCCGTTCCCCGGCTTCCCCACCGACCTGCAGGCGGCCTTCGCCGTGCTGCTGACCCAGGCGAACGGTGTCAGCCGGGTCTTCGACCGCGTCTACAACGATCGCCTGAAGTATCTCCACGAGCTGGGCAAGATGAATGCCCGTTACGAGCTGGTCAGCAACCAGGAGGCGCAGATCTTCGGCCCGACCAAGCTGATCGGCGCGGACGTGACGGCGCTGGACATCCGGGCCGGCGCCTGCCTGATTCTGGCGGGGTTGATCGCTGAAGGCTCGTCGCGCATCTCCGATATCCACCATGTGCGGCGCGGCTATGAGGACATCGTCGAGAAGTTCCGGGCGTTGGGCGCGGAGATCAGCTACGTCTGATGCGCCGCGCGCGAATTGAATAGCAGCGGGGAAGCTGATAGAACCACGTTTGCCGATCTGGCGTCAGAGCCGGTCGGTCAGGGGAGCGGTGCCCGCAGCCGCGAGAGTGTCAGGCGCGCCGGGTGGGGGCGCATTAGGAGAGGTTTGAGGCGCTAGGTTGGCGAAACAGCTCGGCATCGATCTCGGAACGGCAAACGTGCTGGTCTTCGTGCGCGGGCGCGGCATCGTCATGAACGAGCCGTCGGTCGTGGCGATCTCGGCGCGCGATGGCCGCGTGCGCGCCGTCGGCCTGGAAGCGCGCAACATGCTCGGCCGCGAGCCGCGCGAGACCATCGAGGTCGTGCGGCCGATGCGTGACGGGGTGATCGCCGACTACGTCGTGACCCAGGAGATGCTGCGCTATTTCATCACCCGCTCGGTCGGCCGCTTCTCGCTGACCAAGCCGGACGTGATGCTGTGCGTGCCGGCCGGCGTGACCGGGGTCGAGCGCCGCGCCGTCCGCGACGCTGCGCTGGCCGCCGGGGCGCGCCGGGCGTACCTAATCAGCGAGCCGCTGGCGGCTGCGATCGGTGCGCGCGTGCCGGTTGCTGACCCGAGCGGGAACATGGTGATCGACATCGGCGGCGGGACGACCGAGGTGGCCGTCATCTCGCTCAACGCGCCGGTGGTGGCGCGCTCGATCCGCGTGGGCGGCAGCAAGTTCGACGAGGCGATCCAGAACTACGTCAAGCGCAAATACAACCTGCGAATCGGCGAGCGCACGGCCGAGGAGGTCAAGATCGCGATCGGCTCGGCGATGCCGACCGACGATGACGTGGTGATGGACGTGCGCGGCCGCGACGAGGTCGCCGGTCTGCCGCGCACGGTGCGGATGCATCAGAACGAGGTCGTCGAGGCGATCACCGAGCCGCTGGAGGCGGTCATCGGCGTGGTGCGCTCGGTGCTGGAGGACACGCCGCCGGAGCTGTCGTCGGACATCATCGACAAGGGCATGATCCTGACCGGCGGCGGGGCGCTGCTGCGTGGCCTGCCGGACCTGCTGACCGAGGTCACCGGCGTGCCGTGCTACGTGGCCGACGATCCGCTCTCGGCCGTCGCCATCGGCACCGGCCTGGCCCTCGAATACTTTGACATC
>DATGQR010000527.1:0-9063 GCA_035304105.1 Thermomicrobiales bacterium
GACGAGGAAGCCGAAGGCTCGCCGACCGCCGAGGCGTCACCGACCGAGCCGGCGGACGCCACGCAAGAGCCGGATGCAACGGCTGAGGAGCCGGAAGCCACCGAAGATGAGGCCGAGCCGACCGCGGAGGAGGATCCGGACGCGACGGCGGAGTCCACGTTCACGCCGGTGCCGACGCTGGAGCCGACCGCGACGCCGAACCGCGAAGAGGCGATCGCCACGGCGCGCGCTGGCTTCGAGCTGCTCGATCGCAACTTCCTCGACCGCGCCGGCATGAGCCGCAGCGATTTCGAGCGGCTGGTTGCCCGCCCGCTGCTCGCCCGCCAGAAGATCGCCGAGGCGCTGAATGCCAACCTGGAGACCAGCCAGGAGCAGGTGCGCGCGTCGCATATCTTGCTGGCGACCCGTGACGCGGCTCTGGAGCTGATCGATGGCCGCCTCCAGAACGAGGAGTTCGCCGATGTCGCCGCGGAGGTTAGTACCGACTCGGCGACGGCCGTCAATGGCGGCGACCTGGGCTGGTTCCCGCGCGGCGTGATGACGAAGCCGTTCGAAGATGCTGCCTTCAGCCTTGAGGTCGGGGAAATGTCCGAACCCGTGCAGTCTGAGTTCGGCTGGCATATCATCCTTGTCACGGGGCATGAGGAGGACCGCCCGCTAACCGCTTCGATGATCGAGGCGGTCAAGGCGAACGCCGTCACTCGCTGGCTGGCGGAGCAGCGGGCGAATGCTGACATCTCGGCTGAGGTGGACCTGCCGGCGGATGATCTCGCCCCGGCATTCATTGGACCGTAAGCCAACATACATGATGGGATGAGCGGTGGCCGGCCAGATGAGGGACGGATGGACACCTAACTCCGACCCCGGAGCTTCCGCCCCTTGGCCTGCCGCCTCTCGCCCACCGCTCCCGCCCGCGGCGCGCGACGGCATCTGGCGCCCGGAAGCCGGCGCCGGGTTCCTCATCGGTGGCGTGCTGCTCGCCATCAGCATAGTGATCGCGCTGGTGGCGCTGCGGCAGGCCCTGATTGCGCCCGGAGTGATGACGCCGGTCTGGTTGCTGGTCACCGCCGCCGCGGTTGCTGTCGCCGTCCTGGCGGCCAGCGCCCTGCTGCGCCTGCGCTCGCTGCGCTACATCCTCGGGCCGGACGCGCTGATCGTCCAGCGTCGTGGCCTCCGCTTCGCCATCCCCTACCACGCCATCGACGCGGTTGTCCTCCGGCCGCGCGACCGCATCGAGATCGCCGGCTACGAGCGCTACTGGCCCGGCTACTACGACGGGATGGTCGCGACGTCGGAGGGGCCGTGGCGCGTGCTGGCGACGACGCCCGCGAACCGCAGGGTGCGGATTCACTGGGATAATCACCCGGTGCTGGCGATATCCCCGGAGCGGCCCGTGCTCTTCGTCGAGGCCCTGGAGCGCCGGCGCCGCCTCGCCGGCCAGCGCCGCTCGGTTGCCGTCGAACCGCCGGCCCCCGAAGACGTGTCCCACGCGCCCGTCGACGTCCACGACGCGCCAGTCGACGTGCCTGGGGACGTTCAGCCCCCAGAGCCTCTGGCCGCCGCCGAATCGCGTCGGCAACGCAGCACCGAAATCCCGCGGCCGGAGTTCCCGGCCTGGCTCGGCAAGCCCGTCGCCTGGCGCATCTTTCGCGAGCGCATCGTGCGCGGAGATCCCATGGCATCCAATCTTCTGGCCCTGTGCCTGATCGCCCTGATCGTGCTGGTCACGATCACGGCCTGGCGCGCCGATGCCGTCAACACGCCCCTGCCGGTGCGCTGGAACGCCGAGGGCGAGCCGGTCGCCTGGGTCCGCGCTCACGGGTTTTGGATCTTCGAAGGCGTCTGGATCTTCCCGGCCACAGCTGCCGCGGTCATCGCCATCAACGCCGCGCTGGCGACCTTCGCCGTCTACCTGGAGCGCCTGCGTGAGGCGCGCATGCTGCTGGCTGCGGCTCTGCCCGTGGAGTTGGTGCTGATGGCGGCGCTATGGCGGGCCGCACGGTAAGTACAGGGCCCCGTGCTAGGATAATGACGTCCGGCCACAACGACGGCACCGCCTGGCCGAGCCGGGGACCCGGTCGGGCGACGCGGGGAGTAGCATGGCCAACCTGATTACCGCTGGTCGCATCGTCCTGCTGTTCGTTGCCGTTGCCATCCTCTACGGTGACGATGCCATCCTTCCCTTCATCGCCGGTATCCTGATCGCGATCGTCATACTCGCCGACGGCCTGGACGGCTGGATTGCGCGCCGCCGCGGCTCGACCAGCGAGCTCGGCGCGGTGCTCGACATCGCCGGTGACCGCATCGTCGAGAACGTGCTCTGGGTCGTCTTCGCGCACCTCCAGATCATCCCGATCTGGGTGCCGCTCGTCGTGATCTCGCGCTCCTTCATCGTCGACGTCGTGCGCGCGGCGATGCTGGCGCGCGGCATGACGCCCTTCGGCGAGCAGACGATGATGCGCTCGGCCGTCACCCGCTTTCTCACCTCCGGACGCTTCAGCCGCGCCTACTATGGCTGGTCCAAGGGGCTGGCGTTCGTCTTCCTTGCCTGGATGCACGCCTGGGAGCTCGACCCCGATGGGTTCCTGGGGACCGTGTATGATGTGGATGTGTTTCGAGGCCTCGTTTGGTTCATCGTCTATTCCTCAGTTGCGATCTGTGTGATCCGGGGCCTGCCGGTGCTGTACGACGCGCTCTACTACTTCCGGCAAGACGAATCCGCGGTACCAGAACGAAGCGAAAGCGCGACGACAGGGATAGACGTAGCGTCGGAGCGTGCAGAACGTGGCGGTACGATCTCGTAACATCCCCTATGAGGCTGAGTTCGGCGCCGGGTATAGTGTGCGCATCGGCCTGCTCGCCGCGCGCCTGTTCAGCTTCATCGCCTATTACACACCCCTGCGAATCGGCTACTTGCTATCCGACATGGTGGCGATCTGGATGTTCCTGCGCTTCCATAGTTACCGGCGGGCCGTCATGTCAAACCTGCGCGCCGTCTATCAGGGGGTGTTGCCCGAGCGCGAGCTCCGCAAGCGCGCCCGCTGGGTCTTCCGCACCTCGTCGCGCAACTTCTGGGATCTCGCCTGCCTGCCGCGGCTGGATCGCCAGCGGCTGGAGGCCATGCATGACGTCGAAGTGGGCAGCTGGGAGGTGATCGAGTGCGCGATGGCGAAGGGCAACGGCGCGATCCTACTCAGCGCCCATCTCGGCGCGTTCGACTTCATCGGCCAGTACGTGCTCACCGGCCGTCACCGCCCGCTCGTCCTGACGACGTCGACCGTGCCCAACTACCTCTTCGCTGGCGTCACCTACTGGCGCCGCAGCCTGGGTGGTCGCGTGGAGGTCATCTCCGGCAACGCCCTACGCCAGCTTATCCGCGCCATCCGCAACGGCGAGTTCGTCGCCATGATCGCCGACCGCGACTTCGCCGAGCGGGGCTATCCGGTGGAGTTCTTCGGCCGCCCGACGACGCTGCCGCCGGGGCCGGTGCGTCTGGCCCGCGACTCCGGGGCTCCGCTGATCCCCGTCTTCGCCTACCGTAAAAGCATCCGCGACCGCAAGCGCGAATTCACCTTCCACGTTCATGACCCGATCTACGTGGAGCGCACTGACAACCGCGACCGAGACATCGCCGAGGGCATGCGCCGCGTCGTCGCCGTCCTCGAAGACGCCATCCGCCGCGCACCCGAGCAGTGGGTCATGTTCCAGCCTGTATGGCCTGAGTAGGGATTAGCGAGGCAACAGGGAAGAGGGAGAGGCTGATTCGGCTTCTCTAGTCCCTAATCCCTACTCCCTCACTCCCCGACGGGGACCAGCGGAATCACCTGACGGGTGCGGGCGCGCTCGCTGGCGAGGCGGCCGGCCTGGTCGGGGCGCACGGAGTGGGCGTGGGCGCGGCGGCGACGGCGGGCTTCCTGCTGGGCGGCCTGGAGCGCGCGGCGCGCGACCCGGCGGCTCGGCGGCGCGGCCCACAGGTCGTAGGGGCTGGCATCTTCGATCGTGACGTCGACGATCTGGCCGACCGGCAGCTCGCCGGGGATGAAGACCAGCCCGTCAACTTCCGGGGCGTGGAAGCGCGCCCGGCCGACGCTAATCGGCTCGCTATTGCCCAGGTCGTCCTCGATCTCGCCGGTGCCCTCGATCAGCACGTCCAGCGTGCGGCCGATCAGGCGCTGGTTCTTGCGGAGCGAGATACCCTGCTGCACTTCCATCAGGATCGCCCGGCGTTCCTCGGCGACCTCCGGCGGCACGGTGTCCTCCAGCAGCGCCGACTTCGTGCCCGGCTCGTGGGAGTAGGTGAAGACGCCTACGTGGTCGAACTCCATCTCTTCGACGAAATCGACCAGCCGCCGGAAGGCGTCCTCGGTTTCGCCGGGGTGGCCGACGATGAAGGTCGTGCGCATCGTCACCTCGTCGAGCGTGTTGCGGGCGTGCTCGACCAGCCGTCGGGTCATGTCGACGTTGCTCGGCCGGCCCATCAGCCGCAGCACGTCCTTGTCTGCATGCTGGATCGGCATGTCGATGTAATTGAGGAGCTGGTCGTGCTCGGCCAGCTTGTCGACCATCTTGAGCGTCAGCGGCGTGGGATAGATGTAGAGCATCCGCAGCCAGGGCAGCTCCGGTACTTCCTCGGTGATCATCTGGAGCAGGTTCGGTAGGCCGTGCTTGATGCCCAGGTCGGCGCCGTAGCGGATGGTGTCCTGGGCGACCAGAACGACTTCCTTGGTGCCGCCGGCCGCCAGTTCCCGAATCTCGCGGATGACCTCGCTAGGGCGCTTCGAGACCTGGCCCCCCTTGATGAGCGGGATCGCGCAGAAATGGCAGTTGTGGTCGCAGCCGTCAGCGATCTTGACGTAGGCGCTCGGGCCTGCGTCGATGCGCTGGAACGATGTCAGCATGCCCTGGCAGCCGGCCACTTCGATGTCGGGCAGCTCAATCAGTTCCGCGACGACGTCGCCGATCCGGTCCCACTCGTGCGTCGTGATGACGGCATCGACGCCCGGCGGGATTTCGTGCGCGTGACCCGGCAGCGCCGGCATGCAGCCGGCAGCGATGACGACCTGACCGTCGCGCCGCCCACCTAGCATCTCATCGATCATTCCGACCGACTCCGCCCGGGCGGCCGCCAGGAACCCGCAGGTGTTGACGATGACCACCTGCGCGTCCTCGGGCCTGTCGGCTTCGGCCATGCCACGGGCGCTCAGCACCCGTCCCATGCCCTCCGAGTCCACCCGGTTCTTCGAGCAGCCCATCGTGATGATGTGGAACGTCTTGGTGTCTGTTGCGGTCACGTCTTCTCCATCCTCGCCCTGTCGGTGGCGCAACCTGTGAAGGATAGCAGTTGGGGCGGCGGGTATCGACTTCATGGGTCCTTAGTGCGAACTGGACCGATTGCTCGTCTGCTGAGTACGCACCGCCTGAACCGCTTCCTCAGTGAGCCGGTCGCCTTCCTCCGGAGATAGATTGGCATTGCGCGCGGCTCGCTCAACAAACCCAGAGAAGCGCTTGCGTGCTGCCGCCTTCGTTCCCTCATACACGTGCAGCGGGACGATAGCGGCGACCGCAACGCCGGGCACCCCCTGGGTGACGCCCCTACGGGGGTATGTTGCGGATAGGGCCTCAATCCGTCGTCGTCAGGCGTAAAGGATGCCTCGGCGGGCTACGCCGGGACCATCTGGTAGATCAGGCCCTGGGAGATGTCGAGGATGTAGAGCTCGCCCGCTTCGTCCGTGCCGAAGGAGCTGACGAGGCCGTCGAGGTCGAGCAGCGTCGCCGTTTGCCGTTGCCCGGCGGCGTCGCGCCAGGCGATGTAGACGATCGCCGAGCAGAAGTCGCTGTAGAAGTAGGCGCCCTGCAGCGTCGGGAGCGCCGCGCCGCGGTAGACCGAGCCGCCGATGATCACGCAGCCGCCATCCTGGCCGCGTGGGTAGGCGAAGATCGGCGGCTGGTAATCCGGCGGTGGCTCGCACGTCTCAGCCTCGAAGCACTCGAAGCCTTCGTAAATCGGCCAGCCGTAATTGACCCCGCCGGGCGGGACGCCATTCGGTCCGGCAGACTGGAAATGCACCCATTCCCAGGCGAACTGGCCCGGCTCGGCGATGTAGGCGTCGCCGGTGGCCGGGTCGAAGCTGATGCGCCAGGGGTTGCGCAGCCCGTAGACCCAGACTTCAGGCCGCGCGCCGGGAACATTGACATAAGGGTTGTCCGGCGGAATCGCGTAGGGGTCGCCGCTGTCCACGTCGATCCGCAGGATCTTGCCCAGGAGGCTGCCGAGGTCCTGAGAGTTGGCCAGCACCTCCGGCGCGCTGCCGCCGGAGCCGAGCGCGATGTAGAGGTAACCATCCGGGCCGAAGATGACCGTGCCGCCGTTGAAGTGGTCCTCCGGCTGGTCGACCGTCAACAGCACCTTCTCGCTGCCGGGATCGCCGACGCCATCCGGTCCGACCTGGAAGCGGGAGATGACAGTGTCGCCGGCCAGGTCGTTGTAGTGAACATAAAAATAACCATTGGTTGCGAACTGTGGGTGAAAGGCCAGGCCCAGCAGGCCGAGTTCCCGCGCGTTGCCCTGGAGTCCGGTATTGATGACCCGGTCGCTGATGTCGAGGAACATCCCGCCGTCGAGCGTGCGAATCCGGCCGGGCTTCTCGGCGACGAAGATGCGGCCGCTGCCGTCGCCAGCGTGGGTCAGCAAGGTCGGCTCAGTGAAGCCGCTGGCGACCACCTGGAAGCTCACCGGTGTGGCGGGGTCGGGGATCGAAGGCAGCGGCGGGTTGGTCGGCGTGGTGGCCGCGGGAACGTCGGTTGCGGGTAGTGGCGTCTCGGCTGGCGTGGCCGTCGGGGCGTTCGAATCGCCGCCGCACCCGGCCAGCATCGTCACCAGGATGGCGAGCAGCGCCAGCGTCGCGCGTCGCGGAAGCGCTCGGCCGCGCGAGGGCAGGGTGGGCGCGCTATGACGGCGCTGCGGTCTCAAGGCCAGATCCGACGCGCGGCGCTCAGATGCGCCAGCCGCCGACGGTGCTGAATGGCAGGTCGTCGTTCGGCTGGCGGCGCAGGAAGTGGACGTTGATGCGGTCGGTCTGCCCGCCCGGCCACGGCCCTTCGACGACGTGGGTGGTGAAGCGCCAGCCGCGCATCGCCAGCGTGTTCAGGAAGCGCGCCGCCACCTTGCGGCCCGGCTCCGAAAGCCAGAGCATGCCGTCCGGCTCCATCAGCCGGTCGATCAGTCGGATCAGCGGCGCGATGTCGCGGCTCTCGTAGAGCACGTCGGCCGCCATGATGATCGGGTAGGGGCCGGCCGCCCGGAGGCGCTCCAGCGCCTGTGGCGTCAGCTCGCGCCAGTTGAGCGGGAAGGTGCGCGGCGCCTTGCCGACGTTGACCATCGCGTTGTAACGGCACAGCCCCAGCGCCAGCGGCGTGTAATCGACCGCCACCAGGGTCGCACCCGACCGCAGCGTGGCCGAGGCGGTCGTGCCCAGGCCGCTGCCGATCTCCAGCACGCGCTTTCCGGCGAGCTGGTCGGCGTAGCGCAGCGCGAAGCTCCCGAGTGCCAACCCCGAGGGCCAGATATCCGCCCAGTGGGGCATCTGGCGGTCAGGCGACTTCCTGGCCCGCTCGAAAAGTTCCTCGCGGGAGGCCGGGGTCGGCTGATAGATGCACAGCCGGAACTCCGTGTCGGGCAGGTAGACCGGCGTTGGGGTGATCTCCATCTCGCTGTCGAGCCAGCGTCGCAGCTTCAGCGCCCGCGGCGAATTCGCCATATCGTGCTGTGCGGTCGCGTCCAGGCCCGCGGCAGCGGCCATGCTTGTCGAGTCGCTAGATTCCAGCAGCATCGCGGTTCCCCAACTAGTTGCCGCGCTCAGTCACCCCCATCGAGCACCGAGCGCTGTCCACTGCCCATGTAGAAAAGAATCGGAAGCGCCGCCAGGAAGACACTCCCGGCCGCCAGCGCCACGATGACTGCCGTGCTGCCCGACAGGCGGTCGAGCGCCACGACCAGCGCCAGCGCGGCCGCCTGCCCCGCCACGGCGGCGACGGCCAGCAGGCGCAGCGCCTGGTCCAGATCCCGGTCGGGCACTACCCGGCGCGCCACGGTGAGCGTCACGCGCTCGGCGGTGATCGCCAGCAGGCCGCAGCCGATGACGACCGGGACGATCAGCGCCAGCGGCTGGGCGATGCGCGCCGCGATCAGCGCGACCGCCAGCGCGGCCGTCACCCCGGCCAGGATCAGCTCCGACGGCAGCTTGCCCAGCAGGCGCGGGACGGAGAGCGGTCCGGCGAAGGCGCCTACCCCGGCCAGAGCGATGAACAGGCCGTAGAGCAGCTCCGAGCCATCGTGAATGTCCAGCACGATCTCGACCAGCAGCACGCGGATCGCGATGCCCAGCGCCGCGCCAGCGGCCAGCGCTAGCAGCAGCACTCGGAATGCCCGCAGCCTTCGAAACGCCTCCCAGGTCGCCGCAGCTGCAGATTCTCCCGCGCCGCGCAACTGGGCGCGGCCAGGGGCAGGGAGTGCCAGGAGCATGAGCGTGGCGGCCAGTGTCATCGCCGCGGCCAGAGTGAACGCGGCCCGCTCGCTCCAGAGGACGATCGCGAGGCCGGCGGCGATCGAGCCAAGAATCATCGCGATCTGGTCCCACCGGCAGACCATGCGGTAGAGCAGACCTTCCGAGTGGCCGAAGGGCAGGTTCGGCGGCGTCAGCGCCTTCCGAGCGCCTTCGCTGGCCGGCCCCGAAAGCCCCAGCAGCGCCGCCACGGCCATCGCGATCCACAGTTGGTCGCGCGCGGTGACCGCGACCAGCACGGCGATCAGCGCGGTGCGGGCAACGCCGGTGGCGATGGCCAGCGCGCGTGGCTGGGCCGCGTCGCCGAGCGCGTTGAAGGTGATGCCCAGCAGCCGACCACCGGCCTGGCATAGCAGCACGGCCGCGGCCAGGGCCAGCTGTCCGCCGAGTTGGTAGGCCAGCACGACGACGGCGACCGAGTAGATCCAGTCGCCCAGGCCGTAGAGGACGTGGCTCGTCAGCGCGAGCCGGGCGGATTCGTCAGCCGATTGGTGATCGAACG
>DATGQR010000528.1:0-18092 GCA_035304105.1 Thermomicrobiales bacterium
CTTCTTTTCACCGCCGGAGAAGCCCTCATTCAGGTAGCGCGTGGCGATCGACTCGTCGATGTCGAGCTGCTGCATGCGCTCGCGCAGGGCGCGGCGGAACTCGCGCGGCGTGTACATGCTGATGTCCTCACCCCGCTCGGCGCGCGCCTGGCGCACCGAGTTGGCGGCCACGCGCAGGAAGTTGGCCATCGTCACGCCGGGGATTGCGGTCGGATACTGGAATGCCAGGAAGATGCCCAGCTGGGCACGCTCGTCCGGGCCAAGCTCGAGAATGTTCTCGCCCTTGTACATCACCCTCCCGGCGTGGACTTCGTAGTTTGGGTGCCCGGCGACGATGTACGCCAGCGTGCTCTTCCCCGAACCGTTGGGGCCCATCATCGCGTGGATCTCGCCACGGCGCACGGTGAGGTTGACGCCGCGCAGGATCTCCTGGCCTTCAATGCCGGCGTGGAGATCCTCGATGACGAGCAGTGGTTCGTTATTCGACATAGGTGGTTCGCCCTCCTCTATTCGTGAACATTTTTTGAGCCAGGCGGTCCCGGCTCATCGTCCCCACTGTTAGGTTGTCTAACCCGGCGAGTGGTTCGCGCTCCCTCCTACCCGCCGGCACGATCCTGCTTTCGCTGGCACACCGGGCAAATGCCGGTGAAGATCGTCTGGTGTCCGTCGATGGCGTAGCCGGTCTGGTCGGCCGCCACCTGATGCGCCAACAGCGCGCTGGGCACATCGACGTCACGGAGCTCACCGCAGACGGTGCAGTGCACGTGGTCGTGGCGGTCGGCGCGGCCGTCGAAGCGGCTGGCCTGGTCGCCGAAGGGAAACTCCAGGATGACCCCGTGCTCCGCGAAGGTGTGCAAGGTGCGGTAGACCGTTCCCACCGACACGGTCGGGTGCTTGGCGCGCACCCGCTCGGCGATCTCCGCCGCGGTCAAGTGCTGGCCTTTGGCGCCCCGAACTTCCTCGAGCACGGCGAGGCGCTGCGGGGTCATCCGCAGATCGGCCGGGAGCTCGAAGCGGTATTGGTCTCGTTGTTCGTCGTTCATGGCATCGTTGGGAATGATTCGCACCTGATAATCAGTCGCACTGTTGTAGACTAAATCATACCAGCGCGGTCGGGATTCGACAATGACCGGATTTCGATCCCGGATGGGGCATCCTCGGGAAGTATCGTACGCGCTCTGGCGTTACGGATGCTTGGCAGACGCTCCCGCCGCGTTGGCGTGTGGTAGGGCAGTGGCAGCTGCAGGTGCAGTAGCGAATTGGAAAGGACCGCGCTGAATGTCGTCGAAATCGAATTACGCGAACCCGGATGCTCTGGTCAGCACAGAGTGGGTGGCCAAGCACAAGGATGATCCCGGCATCGTGTTGGCCGAGGTCAACGAGGACATCCTGCTCTACGAGAGCGGCCATATCCCCGGCGCCATCAAGCTTGACTGGACCACCGAGCTCCAGGACCAGACCATTCGCGACTTCATCGATGAAGAAGGCTTCAATCGGCTGATGAGCCAGAAGGGCATCAAGCCCACCGACACCGTCGTCTTCTACGGCGACCGCTCGAACTGGTGGGCGGCCTATGCTTACTGGTTCTTCAAATACATGAGTCACGACAACGTCAAGCTGATGAACGGCGGGCGTGATAAGTGGGTCGCCGAAGGCCGTGAGCTGACCCGCGAGGTGCCGGAGATCACGCCGACCGAGTATACGGGCGCAAAGATCCGGCCGGAATTGCGCGCCTTCCGCGAGGACGTGCTCGAGCACATCGGCTACGACGGCCTCAAGAAGGTGGGCGAAGCCAAGCCGCTGGTCGATGTGCGCTCGCCGGCCGAGTTCAGCGGCGAGGTGACGCACATGCCGGAGTACCCGCAGGAGGGCGTGCTGCGCGGCGGGCACATTCCAGGGGCGGCCAACATCCCCTGGGCGCAGGCGGTGGCCGAGGACGGCACCTTTAAGCGCGCGGATGAGCTGCGCGAACTGTATGAGAGCAAGGGCATCACGCCCGATGAAGATGTCGTCGTCTACTGCCGCATCGGCGAGCGCAGCAGCCACACCTGGTTTGTGCTGCACGAGCTGCTGGGCTACCCCAAGGTGCGCAATTACGACGGCTCGTGGACCGAGTGGGGCAATATCCTGCGCGTCCCAGTCGAGAAGGGCCCCGGCAACAACTAACCCGCCGTCGATGAATCCACTGCCTATGGCATGACCTCGCCTGCCGGGGCGAATGCGCGATACACTTCGCCAATCGCTCCGGCAGGACAATTTAGGCGCGGAAGCCGCGGTCATGAAGGGAGCAGGCAGTGGTGCAGGTCGACCGCAGTCATCAGCTAGTCCGCGAGATCGAAGAGGCCGGGATGATCCGGGAGGGGCGCTTCGCCTATCGCTCCGGCATGCAGTCGCTCAAGCTGCTGGACCGCGACCGCCTGCTCTCGGACACCCACATTGCCAGCCGCCTGGGCTACGCGCTGGCCAAGGAGTTCTTCCTGATACGCTCCGACATCGTCGCCACGCCGTCGATCTGGGGCGCTGGTCTGGCCCAGTGGGTGGCCTACTTCCTCGAGCCGCGCCGCCCGGTCGTCTACGCGCGTGAGGAGAACGGGGCCTACGCTTTCACGCCCGGCCCGGAGTACCTGGAGGGCAAGCGCGTCCTCATCATCGACAACCTGATCCTGACCGGCTCGACGATGACCAGGTTCGTCCAGGCGGTCGCCGCGGCCGGGGGCGTCCCGATCGCGGTTGGGACGCTGGCCGACCTGAGCGGCCTGGAGTACCCGATCCAGGTATTCGGCCTGCTCAACGACGTCGTCGAACTCTTTCATCCGGACAACCCGCCGCTCCGCGCCCAGGGGCTGGAGGTCACCGAGGTCGGCTACTAGAAGCTCCTGGCCCGTTCGCTAGCGTGCCACAAGTGGTTCGACGTCTCCGCGAACTACGAGGTAGCCGCGATCGGCGAGCCGCAAGCTGCGCTCGTCGACGATGGCGGCTTCCAGTGGCATGCGCCGGAGCGGGCGTAGCCCGTCCAGCTCCGCCTCGCGCAGGGCGTCGCCGAGCGCGGGGATCAGGTTGCGGAGCGCGGCCGTCTCATTCTCGACATGCACGATGACGCACAGGGGCGCGTCGAGCTTGTTGGGCACCGACGAGGGGTCCTGGTACACGGCGATGACGTGCGGGTCCATCCAGATCAGCGTCGAACCGATCTGGTGGGCCAGCTCATTGCGAAACTGGGCGATGACCTCCGCGTCACCATTCACCAGCCGTTCGAGCGTGTCGCGCGGCGAGGCCAGGCGCAGCCGCCCGGTCGCGACGGCTGCCGATGCCTGGACGATTCTCGGGGCGAGCTCGGAGAGATCGAATTCGGTTGCAACGGTTCGCTCGCCAGTCATTCCCGTCACCCTCCCCGTGGCGCGAGGCCGCGCAGGCGCGCGGCGGTCGCCACGCGCTCGACGGCGAGCCGGTAGGCGGCCTTGCGGAGCGTGATCTCGCGCGCCTCGGCCTTCTCGACGACGCTCATGAACGCGCCGGACATCATCTCCTGGAGGCGTGCCCTGACGACTTCGAGCGACCAGCGGTCGCCCTGCAGTCCCTGAAGCCACTCGAAGTAGGAGACGACGACGCCGCCAGCGTTGGCCAGGATGTCCGGCACGACCGGGATGCCGCGCTGTTCGAGGATCAGGTCGGCCTCGCGGGTCGTCGGGCCGTTGGCGCCCTCGACGATGAACCGGGCGCGCACATCGCCGGCATTGTCGGCCGTGATCTGGCTCTCCAGCGCGGCCGGGATCAGGACGTCGCATTCGAGCGCCAGCAGTTCCTCGTTGGAGATGTGATTGGCGCGCTCATCCGGGAAGCTGGGTACCAGCCGGCCGGGGTTTGCGCGGATGTAGGCCAGCAGCCGCGGAATGTCGAGGCCGTCCGGGTTGTAGATCGCCCCGCCGACGTCGCTGACCGCGACGATCCGGCAGCCATACTCGGCGAGGGTCTCGGCGGTGTAGCTGCCGACTTTGCCGAAGCCCTGGATGACGACGCGCGCGTTGCGCGGGGCGATCTCCATGCGCTCGAGCATCAACAGGGTCACATGAGCGACGCCGCGACCGGTGGACTCGGCGCGGCCCAGGCTGCCGCCGAGGTCGACCGGCTTGCCGGTGACGGCGGCCGGCTCGAGGCGCCCGGTGACGCGCTCGTACTCGTCGAGGAACCAGCCCATCGTTTGCTCGCCGGTGTTGACGTCCGGCGCGGGGATATCGACATGCGCGCCGATGAACGGCGCCAGGGCACGGGCGTAGGCGCGCGTCAGGCGCTCCAGCTCGCCGGCCGACAGGCGCGCCGGGTCGCAGGTGACGCCGCCCTTGGCGCCACCGTAGGGCAGGTTGAGCAAGGCGCACTTCCAGGTCATCAGCCCGGCCAGGCCGCGCACTTCGTCGAGGTCGACGTGCGGGTGATAGCGGACGCCGCCTTTGCCGGGGCCGCGCAGCCTCGAGTGCAGGATGCGGAAGCCCTGAAAGACGGCCAGCTCGCCGTTATCGAGCTGGACCGGCAGGGCGAAGGCGAGCTCCCGCTCGGGCGTTTCGAGCAGCCGCTGAAGGCCGCTGTCCAGGCCGAGCGCGCTCGCGGCTTCGCTCACCGCCGCGAGCGAGTCGGCGAGCAGGCTGGATGGTTGGGTCGCCGGCGCGCCAGTGGTTACTGTTTCGCCGGTTGTGGATGCTAGTTCGACCATGATGGCGATTTCCCTCTCTCAATATTCCACTCGGGGCTTACGTTAAGACTGCAACGCCATCCATGAGAGTCGCATGAGAGTTTTTTTGCATGACATGAGAAGTACATGAGAATTTGGGCGTCGTGCTGCTCAGGGGTCGTCAGGCGCCGCGGTGGTCTTCCCGCGCGGTGGTCGCCAGGCGGTAGCCCACGCCCGGGACGGTGACGATGTAGCGCGGATTGGCCGGGTCGGGCTCGAGCTTCTTCCGCAGGTAGCGGATGTAGGTCCGGAGGGAGTCAACCTGGTCGCTGAACTGGGGTCCCCATACTTCTCGCAGAAGGTCGGTGTGGGTCATGGCGTGGTCGGGGTGGCGCGCGAGTGCCACGAGCAGGCGCAGCTCGGTCGGCGACAGATGCACCGGTCCCTCCGGCCCGGACACCTCCATGGCGGCCAGGTCGAGGGTGACGTCTCCGAGCGTGAGGCGGCCGGCGCCTTCGACCGGCACCCTCGTGCGCCGCAGCACGGCCTGGACGCGGGCCAGCAGTTCCCGGGCGCTGAAGGGCTTGGTGATGTAGTCGTCGGCGCCGGCTTCGAAGCCGCGCAGGCGCTCTTCTTCGTGCGTGCGCGCCGTGACCATGATGATCGGGACCATCGAGAACTGTCTCAGCCGCTCGGCGACGGCGTAGCCGTCCAGGGGGCCGGGCAAGAGCAGATCGAGCAGCACCAGATCGGGGTGCTCCAGCAGCACCTGCTCGATCGCGTGCTCGCCGTCATGCACGGTGATCACGCGGTAGTCGGCCTTTTCCAGGACGGCCCGGATCAGGCGCACCAGGCGAGGCTCGTCTTCGACGACCAGGATCGTGGCCGGTTTGGTATTGGTCATCGCGGCGCGCCTCTCATCTGGCCCGCTCACTTTCGGCGAGCGGCAGCGCGAAGGAGAGCGTCGTGCCGCTGCCCATGACGCTCTCGGCCCAGATGCGGCCACCATGGGCGCGGATGATCGAGTCGGCGATCGGGAGGCCCAGGCCGGTGCCGCCGATCCGGCCGCGGCGGTCCGGCGAGGCGCGGAAGAAGCGCTCGAAGAGCTTGTTGAGGTCCTCGGGCGCGATGCCGATGCCCTGATCGGTGACGCTGACGACGACCTCATCCGGACGCACTTCGCCGCGCACGACGACGAGCCCGCCGTCGGGAGAATACTTGATGGCGTTGTCGATCAGGTTCGTGAGTACCTGCTCGATGCGCGCAGCGTCGGCCTGGACGGTCGGGAAGCCTGCTGGGAAGCTCAGGACCAGGCGGTGGATCTCGGTCTGGATGCTCAACTTGCCGACCACGCGCCGGGCGATTTCCGGGATGTCGATCGGCGCGACTTGAATGCGCAGCTCGCCGGCGTCCATGGCGGCTGTATCGAGCACGTCGGTGACCAGCGCGGTCAGATGGTCGGTCTCGTCCTCGATCGTCTGCAGGAACTCGACGCGCACGGCGCTGTCCCACTCGACGTCATCTAGCAGCAGAGCCGACACGTAGCCCTTGATCGCGGCCAGCGGCGTGCGCATCTCGTGGGAGAGCATCGAGACGACGTCGAAGCGCAGCTGCGAGGCTTCCTGGATCTGTTGCGCCAATTCCTCGGCGGCCCGCGCGTGGGCCGCCAGCGCCGCGCCGAACAAGCGCGTCATGCGGGCGAGTTCGGGTGCGTTCAGGTCGTTCTCGGAGACGTCGTTGCCGACAAGGACGGCCCCCAGGAGGTGGCTCTCCCAGGCGAGCGGGATGCAGGCGATGGCGTCGGTCTCGGGGGCGGGCGCGCTGTCACAAAGTTCAGCTGCGGCGCGCAGCTTGACGTGGACTCCCAGCGCGTCGGCAAACGCCCGCTGGGCGAGGTCCAAAATGTCGTCCGCTCCCCGCGCGGTCAGCAGCTCGATGACCAGGTCATCAAACCGTGTCAGGGGGTCGGCGGATTGCCTGGCGTCGCTGGCTCGAATCGCGCATTCCATTCTCGGGTAATCCCGGCTCAATGATGTCACGCCGAAACAAAATGGTACCAGTGCCCGGCTCCAGGATTACGTTGACACGCCAGCCGGTCGCTGTTAGGATGCTCGCCAACAATCGAATATCCCTGCGCTCATCAAGAGAGGTGGAGGGAACCGGCCCTGTGAAGCCCGGCAACCAGCGCGCACACGCGCATGGTGCTAACTCCGGCGGGATCATTTTCCCGGAAGATGAGCGAAACGTGAAACGTCGTGGAGCCTAGCTCCGCGAGCATCGTTTCCTCGGTGGCGCAGGGAGCGCGGTGGATGCACCGCCGCGTCACTGTGTCGCCCCCGCTCGCCAGCCCGCTGGTGGGCGGTTGAAAGGAAACGTCACGTGGGTATTCGCGTATCCTCGCTTCGTACCTCGACTCACACGATCACCGCACCCGGCCGGCCGTTCCTGACGGAGTATGGCGCGATCCTCGATCATGTCGAGCTGGCTTACGAGACCTGGGGCCGGCTGGATGAGGACGGCAGCAACGCGATCCTGATCTTCCACGCCCTCACCGGCGACGCCCACGTTGCGAGCCACCCGGAGATCCCGGGCGACGCCCCCGGCTGGTGGGAGGGCATCGTCGGCCCGGGCAAGCCGATCGACACGAACCGCTTCTTCGTGATCTGCGCAAACGCGCTCGGCTCCTGCTACGGGTCGACCGGGCCGCGCTCGATCGCGCCGGATGGACGGCGCTACAATCTGCGCTTCCCGCAGCTGACGGTGCGCGATCTGGTGGCGGCCCAGTTGCGGCTGCTCGACGATCTGGGGATCAACCGGCTGGTGGCGGCCATCGGCGGGTCGCTGGGTGGCATGGAGGCCATCGAGCTGGCCGTCATGGCGCCGGACCACGCCGAGACGGTGATGGTGATCGCGGCATCATCGGTGTTCCATACGCAGGGCATCGCCTACAACGAGATCCAGCGCCGGGCGATCATGCTCGACCCGGCCTGGGCGGAGGGCGAGTATGAGCCGGGCGCCGGGCCGCACCAGGGCCTCGCCCTGGCGCGCATGGTCGGCATGGTGACGTTTCAGAGCGCGCCGTTGATGAGCGGGCGCTTCGGGCGCGGTCCGGCGCGTTACGCCGAGTGGCCGGAGTTCCAGGGGCGCTACGACGTCGAGGGCTACCTGCACTACCAGGGCGACAAGCTGGCGCGCCGCTTCGACGCCAACAGCTACCTGTATCTCTCGCGCGTTATGGACTCACATGACATTGGGCGCGGACGGGGCGGCGAGGAGGCGGCGGCGGAGCGCATTCGCGCGCGCTGCGTCTTCGTGGGAATCGACAGCGATATTTTGTTCCCGGCGTCGGAGGTGCGTCGCTCGGCCGAGGTGGCGGCGCGCGCCGGTGCTCGAGTGGCCTACCGCGAGATGGCGACGATCAACGGGCACGACGGTTTCCTGAACCGCATCGAGGATATGGGGCGGATCATTCGCGAGGAGCTTGGCCCTCAGACGGCGCGGCGCGGCGCCCGGCGGTTGGCGACGGCCAGCGACTCGGCCAGCACGGCAACGGCGACGACGAGCGTGCCGTTGAATGGCGTCAGCAGCTCCAGCGCGCTGAGCAAGGCCAGCGTCACCAGCGCCAGCGCGGCAAGGTAGCCGACGCGGCGCGCCTGCAGCACGTTCCCGGCGCGGTCGGCGGTGCCTCGGATGCGCCGGATGAAGGCGTAGGCGATCAGCGTCGTCACCGAGGCCAGCGCGACGGTCAGCGGCAGGTGGAGCGCCAGGAACTGCTCGTGGCTGAGCGGGCTGTCCGGCCGGAAGAAGACCACCACGAAGCCCAGTGTCGCCCAGCCCAGCACGGCCTCGATATCGTAGAAGGGCGCTCGCAGGAAGCTGCCGATCGGCAGGAAGACGAGCGCCGGGGCGAGCACCAGCAAGGCCGCCGTCAGGATGGCTACGGGGCTGAAGAGCGACTGCCCGCCAGCGTCGCGATTAACGACCAGGTGAATCAGCAAGACCCAGAGATTGACCGTCAGCGCGACCCAGAGAATGGGTTTGACGAACCGCGGCATCAGTGTACGTACTCCTCTCGGCGGCAGTGTATCACGCGCCCGGTCGTGTATGCTCCGATGTCTGGAACGGTTGGAGTGGAAGCGAGCCAGGCATGAGGAAAGACACTCCACTCGAGATCGTCGTCGGCGATGTCGTCGAGCTCCGCAAGCAGCACCCCTGTGGCTCGAAGATCTGGACGGTGACCGGCCTGGGGGCGGATATTCGCATGCGTTGCGAAGGCTGCGGGCGACGCGTCCTGATGCCCCGGCGAACGCTCGAGAAGCGCCTGAAGCGCTTCGTCTCCCGCGGCCCGGCGATGGTCCTGGCCGAGGAGATCCTGGCTGCCCAGGCGGTGGAAGAATCTAGCTCGCCGGACGCTCCTGAGGATTGAGCAGCATATCCAGCAGCGCCATGCGCACGTAGACGCCGTTGCGCGCCTGCCGGAAGTAGGCTGCCTGAGGCAGCGCGTCGACCTCGGGCGCGATCTCGTCCACGCGCGGTAGCGGGTGCAGGATCACGGCTCCGTCACGCGCCGCCTTCGCGAGCTCCGCGGTCAGCCGGTAGGCGCCCTGGACCTCGGCGTAGGCTTCCGCGCTCGGGAAGCGTTCCTTCTGGATGCGTGTCATGTAGATGACGTCGGCGGTGGTGACGGCGCGCTCGAGGTCGCTGCCGATTTCATACGAGACGCCAGCGTTGTCCAGGTGCTGGGTGACGTCGTCGACCATCTGGAGCTGGGCGGGCGAGACGAACTGGATGTGACAGCCCTCGGCGCGCGCCAGCAGCATCGCCAGCGAGCGCGGGGCACGGCCGTACTTGAGGTCGCCGATGAGCGCGATGTTGAGGTTGTCGATCCGGCCGATCTCGCGCTGAATGGTGTAGACGTCGATCAAGGCCTGGCTGGGGTGTTCGCGGGCGCCGTCGCCGCCGTTGATGATCGGCACCGATGCGACGGACGCGGCGCGGTCGACCGTGTTGGGGACAGGGTGGCGGAAGACGATCGCGTCGGCGTAGGACTCGACGATCCGCACGGTGTCCTCGATCGACTCGCCCTTGGCGGCCGAGGACGTCTCCGCGGCCATCTCTGAGGAGATGACGTTGCCGCCGAGGCGCATCATGGCCGATTCGAAGCTGAGGCGCGTGCGCGTGCTCGGCTCGTAGAAGACGGTGGCCAGGATACGGCCGGCGAGGCGGTTATCGCCGCCGCGCTCGGCGACCTGGCGCATCTCGTCGGCGCGCTGCAAGATCTCATCGAGCGTCGGCCGGTCGAACTGCTCGACGCGCAGGACGTGCTGGATCAACCGCGTTCCTTTCTACGTCGCCGGATCGGGGCGCCGGCACCTGACGCGCCCGGGTGCAGGGTATCAGAGTGGCCGGGGCGATGGCACGCCGTTATGTGTAACGCTATGACCTTTGGCAGGCTGTAGAATGGGAGCGCCTCTGCTATTATCTTGGGTGTTTTCGGCACCTTGCGGCGCGCTTCCGATATCGCAGAAACACGTGACGTGCTCGGACGATCCATTCGCATCGGTCGCATCAAAGGCATCGAGATCAAGGTCCACCCGACCTTCGCGCTGATCCTGCCCTGGGTGTTCTACCAGTGGGGCATCGTCGGGAACTCCGGCCTGCGCGGCGTCGTCTTCGGATCGTTCGTGCTTTCGGCGGTCTTTGCCTGCGTGCTGGCGCACGAGATGGGTCACGCGCTGGTGGCCAAGCGCTATGGATTGTCAGTGCATGACGTCACACTGCTGCCAATTGGCGGCGTGGCGCGCATCGAGCATGGCGCCCTGACGCCGCGCACCGAGACGCTGATCGCCCTGGCCGGGCCGCTGGTCAACGTGGTCATCGCCGGACTACTCACGCCGATTGTCGTGGCCGTGGCCGTGGTGACGAGCATCAACGACGCGCTCGGTTACCTGGTCTATGCCGAGCAGCTGTCGGTCATCGGCTTCGTGATCTACCTGTGGATCGCCAACATCGTGTTGGCGGTTTTCAACTTAATCCCGGCGTTTCCCATGGACGGCGGGCGCATCCTGCGCGCCCAGCTCGCCGCCCGCCAGGGCCGCTTGCAGGCGACCCAGACGGCGGTCACGGTAGGGCAGGCGTTCGCCCTGGCGATTGCCGGCATCGGTGTCTTGAGCGGCAACGTGATGCTGCTGCTGATCACGGCCTTCATCGTGATCTACGCGCAGATCGAGGCTCGCCAGGTCAACATGGAGGCGCGGCTGCGCGATCTGCCGGCCGGGCTGTACGCGCTGTGGGATACCGGCGGCATCCCCCCGACGGCATCGCTGGCCTGGGCGCTGCGGGGCGGCCCACGCGACCTCGTCGTCACCGAGGATGGTCGCGTCATCGGCATGCTCTGGCGGCGTGATTTGATGCTGCACCTCAACGGGGCGCACCATGACCTGAAGGTGCGCGACGTGATGGACCGTGACTTCCACGCCGTCGACGCCGGCGACTCGGTCTACGACGTGCAGATGTGGATGGCCGACACGCGCCGCCCGGCAGTCGCGGTGGTCGAAGACGGCCTCTACCGCGGCATCATCACCGGCGAGCGGCTGTTGCACGTGTACCACACGGTCGGCGAATACGAGTGGCAGCGCTACCGCTCGCTCGGCCGCACGCTGGTCCAGCGGCTGCGCTCCGCGACCCGCTAGCGCAGACTCCGCCGCGCGAATAATCCCCGACGCTCGCGCGTTCACAAAGGTGAGTACTCCCGTCGGGTATACTGGCAATGTTCCCTGGCGAGAGCCTACGAGAGGAGCGCAACGGTGAAGGTATCAACCCGGGGCGAATACGGACTACGAGCGATGGTTGAGCTCTCCCGCCGCTATGGGCAGGGCCCGACGCCGCTTGCCGTCGTCGCCAATGCTTCGGTGGTGCCCGTTGCCTACCTTGAGCAGTTGATTGCCCCGCTTCGCGAACGCGATCTCGTCAAGTCCACCCGAGGGGCGCATGGCGGCTATGAGCTCGCCCGCGACCCCAGCGAGATCTACATCGGCGAAGTCTACCGTGCGCTGGAGGGCCCGGTCGCGCCGATGGACTGCGTCTCCGAGGAGCCGGTGGATGATATCTGCCCGCTGATTGACGGGTGTGTCACGCGCCTCGCCTGGGTGAAGGTGCGCGACAGCATCATCGACGTACTGGACTCGACGACGTTGGCCGATCTGCTCAATCAGGGCGCGAGTGACCGCCCGGCCGTGGCGAGCACCGCCTAGATTCGGATTCGATCTACGCACTCCGATAAGACCGCAGCCTCGGCGCACCCGGTCCAGCCAATCCCGGCGGATAACGGTCGCACCGTCTACCTCGATCACGCCGCGACCACGCCGGTGGATCCGCGTGTCCTTGAGGCGATGCTGCCGTATTTCACCGACATCTTCGGCAACCCGAGCAGCGTGCATGAAGCCGGTCGCGACGCGCGCGCCGGGTTGGACTGGGCACGCGGGACGCTGGCTCGCATTCTGGGTTGCCGCCCGCGTGAGGTGGTGTTTACCGGCGGCGCCACCGAAGCCAACAACCTGGCAATTCGCGGCACGCTCGACCGTGCGCGGCGCGATTTTCCCGGCGAACGCCACCACGTCATCACCACGGCGATCGAGCACCACGCCGTGCTGCACGCCGTTCAAGCGCTCGCCGAATTCGATGGCGTTGACGTCACCATCGTTCCGGTGGACGCCAGCGGCGTGGTCAGGGCTGAGGATGTCGAAGCGGCGATCCGCCCGGAGACGCGCCTGATCTCCGTGATGTACGCCAACAACGAGATCGGCACGATCCAGCCCGTGGCCGAGATCGCCGGGATCGCCCGGGAGCGCGGCGTGGTCGTCCACTGCGATGCTGTCCAGGCTGCTGGCTCCTTGCCGCTGGATGTCAATGAACTCGGCGTCGACCTACTCTCGATCAGCGCGCACAAGTTCTACGGGCCCAAGGGCGTCGGGCTGCTGTATGTCCGCGAGGGCGTGCGCCTGCAGCCCCTGGTCCACGGGGGCGGCCAGGAGCGCGCGCTGCGCCCGGGGACCGAGAATGTCGCCGGCGTGGTCGGCATGGCGACCGCGCTGTTGCTGGCTGTCGAGGAGCGCGAGGAGCGCAACGCGCACGACCGCGAGCTGCGGGATCGCCTGATGGATCAGTTGCTGGAACGTATCCCGGACAGCTACGTCAATGGCGACCTGGAGCGCCGATTGCCGAACAATCTCAATATCGGCTTCGACGGGGTAGACGGCGAGAGCGTGCTGCTCGACCTGGATCTCAACGGCATCGCGGCATCAAGTGGCTCGGCTTGCGCCAGCGCGACCAACGAGCCATCGCACGTCCTGCTCGCGATCGGCCTTGACGAGGCGGCCGCCGACGCCACGCTGCGGCTGACCGTCGGGCGCTCGAACACGCGCGAGCAGATCGATCGCGCCATCGAGGTCATCGTCAACGCTGTCGAGCGCGTCCGCGGCGTCGCGGCTGGCGGATAGTTCTCCCTTCAGTTCCTGTTGGATCTGGCGCAACTCCTCTCGAAAAACCAACCGTAGAACGGGACCCTCAGTGTGGAACTCGCGTGCTGTCGGCGCCACGCTCGTCCACGCGTGCAACCGCTCGTGCGCGGGTCGACTTCGCATTCACTTGAATCGGTCGAGGCGCTCGCGGCGATGGGGTGCTGCACCGGCCTGGGTGATTTACGTAGATTTACAGATGTTTAGCTACAAATGCTTCATTAGTATGTGGCTATCGCTAACACCGGCAAGCGCAGGCAAGCAACCGCCCAGTTCGTCGTCTGCATGCCAGTACATTGCCGGGACGGCGTGGGGCGCCGCGACGGAGCGGCGACTACTCGTCAACCATGAAGGGGTTGATATGATGCAAGTCTTAGAGTCAATCCACGACCGCATCGCGACCGAACCGGTGATGTTCATGGCTTTCATCGAAGCCCTTATCGGGGTATTCATCGTCTTCGGCGTCGATCTGACCACCGAGCAGAGCGCTGCCATTCTCATTGCCACGGGCTCGCTGCTATCGCTCATCGCTCGGCAGAAGGTCACGCCGACGCGCTCGATCCAAACCAGCCCTGCCTCCTCTCCGGGCAGTGGTGGTGGCCCTGTGCGAGACGTTGATGGAGTACTCGCGCACGTTGATTAGGTGGAACGGGCGCTGGCGCGTCAACTGATGTCGCCAGCGCTCAACCGGGCCGGTCCATGGCACGACGTGAAGCGGCGAAGTCAGCCTCTCGACCTGCCCGGCCTGGAGCTGTTCTTCCGTGGCGTCGCCCCGAATATCAGCGGGATCGATCATCAGCAATCGGGGACGTTAGGTCGGGTTGGGCCCCTGTGCCGGGGGACTCATCGTCGCCCACAAGGGCGTGGAGGTCGGCGAGGGAGGAGAGTCCGAACTGGCGCAGGAAGGCGTCGGTGGTGCGGTATTCGAGCGGATTGCCGATCGCCTGGCGCCGGCCGGCGACCTCGATCATCTCCCGGGCCACCAGCGTGTTGAGGACGCCGCTACAGTCGACGCCGCGGATGGCTTCGACCTCGGCGCGCGTCACCGGCTGTCGGAAGGCGATGATCGCCAGCGTTTCCAGGGCCGCCTCGGAGAAGCGCACCCGGCGCTCTACCGCCAGGAAGCGCTCGACCAGCGGCCCGAAGCGCGGCGCCGAGACGAGCTGAACGCTGCGATCCTGCCGGGTCAATACTAGACCGCGGCGCTCGGCGCGTAGCCTCTCGGCCAGCCGCTCGACTTCGCGCTCGACTTCATCGACCTGCCAGTCCAGCGCCGTCGCCAGATCCTCGATCTCGACCGGTTCCCCGGCGACGAAGAGAAGCGCCTCGAGCGCCGCCAGCGCGTCGGTATCCTCGACGGCGAGACGGGGGAGTCGAGCCTGGCCGGTAGCGCGCTCGCTCATCGGCTACTTGCCCCTGCCAGCGGCCTGGATATCGATCTCGCCGAAGAGCCCGTCCTGCTCGACGTGCAGTTCTCGGCGCGCCCAGAGCGAGAGCAGCGCCACGAAGGCCGCGACTGTCTCGTGGCGGTCGGCTCGCGAAACGAGATCGCGGAAGCGGAAGCGGCGGCCGGGGCGCAGGGCGAAGCTCATGATCCTGCGTGCCATGTCGGCGATCGTGACCACCGGGCGGATCGGCGCGATCTCGGGCGGCTCCGGCTGGCGCGCAAGTGCTCGCAGGAAGGTGTCGCGCAGCCGCTCGACGCCCGGGACGACCAGGCGCACGTTGACGTTGCGCTGAGGCGGCCCCCCTTGTGATTCGAAGGAGCGCCAGCCGCTCGCCTCGCTCTCGCGCATCCGGGCGGCCAGGCGCTTGACGCGCTGGTACTCGCGGAGTTGCGCGGCGAGGTCGTCGACCTCTTCGTCCGGCTCGGCAGCGGCCGGACGGGGCAGCAGCGAGCGCGACTTGAGCACGAGCAGGCGCGCGGCGATCCCGGCGAATTCGCCGAGGAGCCGGGGCGGCGGGTTCTCCATCTGCGCGATGTACTCCAGGAAGCCGTCGGTGACGGCGACCAGCGACAACTCGGAGATATCCAGGCGCTGCCGCTCAATCAGCTGGAGCAGCACGTCGAGCGGCCCTTCGAAGCCCTCCAGGCGCAACTGATAGCTAGCGAGGTTGACAGGCGCGCTCACGGCAGCGGCGCTCCCTCGTCGGCCGCGATCAGCGCCAGCAGGAGCCGGTCGCTGGCCGCCTCTTCGATACTCGACTCGTGGGCGGCGATCAGACCGCAGCAGCGCTCGGACGCGCCGGCCCGGCGGGCGGCGGCGGCGCCCAGGGCAGCATGGTGCTCGGCCAGGTAGAGGGGGTGGGAGACGCTCGCCAGGCGGCGCAGCAGGCCCGGCCAGAGGCGGCGCAGGATCACCCTCAGGACGCGGTGGATGGTGCCGACGCGCGCGCGTTCGTCGGCCTTGCCGACATCGTGGAGCAGCGCGGCGCGCAGGAGGTCGGCATCGACATAACCTCCGGCGACGAGCCGGTCATGGACGGCCAGCGCGTGCTTACGGTCGTAGGGCGTCAGGCGCGCGGCGAGACGCCACTGGCGGTCGTCGCCGAGGAGCTGGCGCATCCTGCGGTCGATGGCAGGATCGGGCCGGCAGAGCAGGGCGTCGGCGAACTGGCGCCAGCGGGGTGTGCCTGGCAGGGGTCGCAACGGTCGTTCGGTGGTGACGGTCGTCATGCTAGCGCCTGAACCCGGTGAGCTGCGTGGAGCCGACGAAGACGTCCCAGAGCAGGTCGAGGACCGGGCGGTACATCTCGAAGAGCAGGCTGCTGCCGGTGAAGCCGCCGATGAGGATGATCAGCAGCAGGATACCGAAGCCGTACTGGTCCAGCCGCTGGAGATAGGGGAACCAGAAGTTTGGCAGGATGCCGGCCAAGATTTTCGAGCCGTCGAGCGGCGGGATCGGCACCAGGTTGAACGCCGCCAGCAGGAGATTGAGGAAGACGATCTGGCTGGCCAGCAGCCCGGCGAAGCCGGTCAGTTCGACGTCGGTCAGGCGCATCGGGAGCACCATCGCCGCGGCCAGCACCAGATTCGATGCTGGGCCCGCCAGCGCCGTGAGCGCGTAGCCGCGCTTGCCGTAGCGCAGGCGCGTGGGGTTGACCGGCACGGGGCGGCCCCAGGCGATGAAGCCGATCCCCAGCGCCAGGAAGATCATGAAGATGAAGCCTAGCGGGTCGAAGTGGGCCACCGGGTTGAGGGTGATGCGGCCGAGCGAGGCGGCGGTGGAATCGCCGAGCTGGAAGGCGCTCCAGGCGTGCATGAACTCGTGGATCGTGATGGCTAGGACGAACGCGATCACTGTCGCTACGAACAGCTCCGGATCGAATTCCCAACCGCCCTGACCGAACACTCAGCATCCCATCGACCGCTCGATAACGTCCAACCACTGAGTAAAACACGGCGGAACGAGCGAGTGCCACGGGAACAAACCCGTGGCACTCGCTCGTCAGACCTCGATGCCGGTCGGCAGGCGGCTAGTCGCCGTCCGACGACGTCGAGAGGATTTCCTGCTCGGTGGCCGAGGCTGAGAAGTCGGCCGCCTCGACATCCGGCGTGCAGCCCGGATAGAGGTGACAGGCCACGAAGTGCCCGTCGCCCTGGTCGACGAACTGCGGCTCGAGCTGGCTGCAGACATCCATCACGTACGGGCAGCGCGTGTGGAACACGCAGCCCGACGGTGGGTTGATCGGGCTCGGCACGTCGCCGGTCAGGATGATGCGCTCGCGGCGCTTCTCGACGATCGGGTCGGGAATCGGCACGGCCGAGAGCAGCGCCTTGGTATACGGGTGGAGCGGATCATCGTAAAGCGCGTCGCGGTCGGCCAGCTCCATGAACTTGCCGAGGTACATCACGATGATGCGGTCCGAGATGTGGCGCACGACCGAGAGGTCGTGTGCGATGAACAGATAGGTGAGCTTGAACTCTTCCTGCAGGTCCTCCAGCAGGTTGATGATCTGCGCCTGAATCGACACGTCCAGCGCCGAGACCGGCTCGTCGGCGACGATGAACTCCGGATTCGCCGCCAGCGCGCGAGCGACGCCGATGCGCTGGCGCTGACCGCCCGAGAACTCGTGCGGGTAGCGGTTGGCGAAGTACGGGTTGAGGCCGACGGTCTCCAGCAGCTCCTGAACCCGCTCATTGCGCTGGTTCTTGGGCACCAGGTCGTGGATCTGCATCGGCTCGGAGATGATCGAGCCGACGGTCATGCGCGGGTTGAGCGACGCGTACGGGTCCTGGAAGATCATCTGCAGGTAGCGTCGCATGCGGCGCATCTGGCCGCCGTCGAGCTTGGTCAGGTCGGTGCCCTTATAGATGACCTGGCCGTCGGTCGGCTGGTAGAGCTGCAGCAGCGCGCGTCCAGTCGTGCTCTTGCCGCAGCCGGACTCGCCGACGAGCCCGAGGGTTTCACCCTGATAGACCTCGAAGGAGACGCCGTCGACTGCTTTGACCGCGCCCACCTGGCGTTGGAAGATGATGCCCTGGGTGAGCGGGAAGTGCATTGTCAGGTTCTCGACGCGCAGGAGCACGTCGCCCTGTTGTGCGGTGCCGTTGCCGTTCGTCTGAATGCTCATGCCTGACCCCGTGGCCCCTCTTTGCTCACTTCTTCCCAGAACCAGCAAGCAGAGACGTGCCCTTCTTCGCCGTCGACTGCCATCAGCGGTGGCTTCTTCTGCTCGCATTGCTCGCGTGCCCAGTCACAACGCGGGACGAACGGGCACATGTCCGGCAGGTCGATCAAGTCCGGCGGCAGGCCGCGGATCGGATCGAGCCGCGTCTTCTCGGTTTCGTCGAGGCGCGGAATCGAGTTCAGCAGGCCGACGGTGTACGGATGACGCGGGTTGGCGAACAGCTCTTCGGCCGAGGCCTTCTCCACGATGCCGCCAGCGTACATGACCTGGATGCGGTCGCT
>DATGQR010000529.1:0-6224 GCA_035304105.1 Thermomicrobiales bacterium
GGGCAGCAGGAAGCGCACCTGGTAGGGGCTGACTTGCTCCATCGTCTCCGCTGCGCGCCAGCAGAATTCTGTCGCCGTGCCGAGCCAGGGATGCTCGACGCCGTGCTTGTGGAGCAATCCGACGATCGCGCCAGTCTGGACGACCGAGCCGGGCGGGTTGTCGTCCGTTTGCCACCAGGGGCCGCGTGGGTGCGCCATCGCCGTGGGCAGCACGAACGGCGCGCCGCCGTCGGGTGCGCTGACGCTCGCGAGGAAATCACAGCCCCGCTGGATCATCGGGTCGTCAAAGCGCCCCACCTCATCCAGCACCTCGAAGGCCGCCCAGACGCCGGTCGGCTGGCTGGTCGGCGTGCGCAGATCCGGCTCGATGGCGTGGCCGAATCCGCCGTCGGGGTTTTGATAGGCCCGCAACGCCTGGACCACCGGCTCGCCGTCACCACCCAGAAACAGGTAGGCGAAGCGGTGGCGATCGAGCAGCCGGGCATTGAGCCAGATGAACTCCTCGGCGGCGGCGAGATCGGGTCGCTGCGACATTGGACGCTGTCCTCTCAACGCTGAACTCACGACGCGCCGCACCAACACCGTGCGGCGCCGGGCACAAGTCTCGTGGCGCCGGTGACCGGGCGTCTTGAATGAATCGGTCATCGGGATGCGTCAGCGGGACAGCTCCGGGAGGCGAGTGGGCGGCGCGCCTGCGAGGACGGTCAGCTCGCGGGTCATGTGTGCCTGGTCCGCGTAGCCAGCGGCGTAGGCGACCAGGGCGAGGTCGAGATCTTCCGGATCGGCGGCGCGGATGAGCTTGAGCGCGGCCCGCATCCGGAAGATGCGCGCGAACATCTTCGGCCCGTAGCCGACGTTGGCTTCGAAGCGCCGCCGAAGCTGGCGCTCGCTCAATCCCAGCTGGTCGCCCAGGTCGCGGACGCGCAGGTTGGCGTCGCGCTTCAGGCTGGCGACGCTCTGCCGGACGATCGGGTCCGGGTCGCCGGCATCGGCCAGCCGGCGCAACAGGGCGGACTCCAGCGCCGCCAGCCGGTCGCGAGCCGTCGTCGCGTCGCTCGCGGCCCGGAGCAATGTCATGGCGCCGGAACTCCAGACGTCGGCTAGTGGAACGCTCTGATCGCGCAGCTCGTTCGCTGGCCAGCCGAGCAGGCAGGGCGCCATACCGGGCTTGAAGCGTGCCGCCACGACTGGCGCGTCCGGGGGCAGATTGGGGAACTCGGTCCGGGTGGCTGGGCCGGCGATACGGGGCTCTGAACCGCCGACCCAGACGATGTCGATGCAGCCGTCGGGGAGCACGCGGGGGCGCCGGGCGCTTCCGCGCGGCGGTGTGTGGCTCACCCACAGGCAGTCGAGGTAGGGAGCCAGCGCCGGTGGCGGCGGAAGCTCGCGGTAGGCGGTGGTGGGCGGCGCGCTTACCATCAGCCGCGAGCCAGCGTCGCCGCTTCATCCATCGCCGGTTGGCGCGCCTCACCGTTGCTGTCCTGCGGGCTGGCCGCCTGCCCGCCGACCAGTGTCACCGGACGGTTCTCGCGCTCGTTGACGGTCAGCTGGAAGACGTCCGGGCGGGCATAGTGGCCAGTGGCGTCGAAGTCGTACTTGGCGCGGGCGATGTCGCCGAGGTCGAGGTCGGCGCTCAGGATCGCCTCGCCCTCATAGTCTGGCCCGGCCAGCACCTCGCCGAGCGGCGAGATGATGCAGGAGCCGCCGCGGCTCATGACGTGGTTCGGGTCATCGATGCCGGCGTCGTAGTCCTCCGGGTAGTCGCTCCGTAGAGCGTACTGGTTACAGGACAGCACGAAGCAGCCGCCTTCGCGGGCGATGTGGCGCATCGAGTCGAACCAGAGGTCGCGCTGGTCGGCCGTGGGGGCGCAGTAAAGCTGGATGCCCTTGGCGTACATCGTCATCCGCAGCAGCGGCATGTAGTTCTCCCAGCAGATGACCGCGCCGAGCTTGCCGATGCTGGTGTCGAATACGGGCAGCGTCGAGCCGTCGCCGTAGCCCCAAACCAGCCGCTCGGCGGCCGTCGGCATCAGCTTGCGGTGCTTGCCCAGGTAGTTCCCTGCGTCGTCGAAGAAGAGCACCGTGCAGTAGAGCGTGCCGCCGTCCTGCTCGATCACGCCGACGACCAGGTGCAGGCGGTTCAGCCGCGCGACGCGGCCAAGCTGCTCGACGGCCGGGCCGGGCACCTCGACGGCCGATTGCCAGTAGCGCAGGTAGTCGTCCCGCCCTCCCGGCGTGCGCGATCCGACCGCCGCGCCGAAGGTCAGCCCGCGCGGGTAGGCCGAGAGGAACGCTTCCGGGAAGACGGCGAGCTGCGCACCCTGCTGGGCGGCCTCGGCGGTCAGGCGCTCGAGCTTGTCCAGCGAGGCATCGAGATCGAAGGCGACCGGTGCCGCCTGGACGACGGCGGCGCGGACGGTGGTCATGGTATAGCTCCACTTCGCTGCAGGGGTTGGCCTCACCACAACGATAGCCCGAGATGAGAGCTCTGGGCGAGCTACGAGCGCGCCGCCCGGTTACTGGAATGGGTCGCCTTTGCCGCGGCCATGGAAGCCGCGGCCCGGCGGGTGGGCGTGCCCATAGGCGCCGTGGCTGTGCCAGACGGGGCGATTGTCATTCGGGTCTGCCTTGAACAGGAACTTGGGCGGCGTGAAGACGCGCCGTGACGGCTCCCCGCAAAACGGGCAGGGATGCGGGTCGCTCGACTCGCTCATCGGCCGCTCGACGTCATAGTGCGTGTCGCACTGCTTGCACTCGTACTCGTAGCGAGGCACGGGGCTCCCCCTCTCCGAGACTATCCTATACCGTCCGCCGCCCCGATCCGGCGATCCAGTCGGCTTCGGACTCGCTGGACCAGCCGGTCAGGTAGTGCTGCAAGCGGGCCGGATCGCGGGCCGCGTCGCTCCAGGGCGTGAAAGAGATCTCCTGGGCGGCGCGCACGGCGGGGTCGGCTTCGTACCACCAGTCGGTCACAGAGCAGGCCAGCACCGAAGGGCTGGTCCGCCGTAGCCCGTGCTGGCCGTCGAGTAGGTCGGCGATCGGCGGCGGCAGGTTGATCGAGAGCAGCAGCCGGTCAGGGTGGCGCGGTCGCTCGCGGTCGCGCGCGTGCTCGGCGCACCAGGCGGCGAAGGCGCGGATCGCCGCGCTGCTTTGCTCTGGGGTGTACAGCGGCTCGGCCTCGGCGCGGCTCAGTGCGCGCTTGACGCCCAGGAACGGCGTGCCCTCCAGCATGCCGTCGAGCTGATTCTCGAGCGCCGCGTCGCCGGTGATGCCGATGACCGGCGCGCCGGCTCGCCAGGCCCAGATGTGTGACTCGGTGATCGGGTGGCCGTCGACCGCGATGTGTAGGTTCAAGCCGCCGGTATGGCTCATGAACGCGTTGGGCGTGCCGGCGCGAGCGTGGAAGCCGAGGAGGAAGACGCCGTCGTAAGCGACCCGGGTGCGAGCGAGCTGCCGGAGCAATTCGTCTTCGGCGATCGTCGTCGCTTCGCCGGGAAGCTCGTCGACGTCGATGATGCGGTCGGGAACCGGACCGTGAACCTCGCAGACGGTGATCTCAGTCGCACCCCCGGCTCTCAACCCACGGATGGCGGCGACGGTGTCGGCGGTTGCGGCCGGCCGGCCGGTGTCTTCATACTCCGGAAACACGCCCCACAGCTCCCGGTAGCTGCGGATCTGGGCGATGCCTTCCAGGTCGACACACAACAACACCCGCATGTGGTGGTCCCACTTTCCTCGGCTAGGATTCAGTTCGTGGCCTGAAGTGCCGTGACGATCTGGAGGATTATCATAGCCGCATCCAGCCTAGCGTACCTGGCCGATAGATTCCGGACCTTCGCCGCTCTTGAGTGCGACGCCGCGCCACTCTACCGCCAGCTCGCCCTGGCCGTCGCCGAGGACGAAGACCTTCTGGCATTGGCGTCGAGAGCGGTGCACGGGCCGGTCCCAAATCTCTTGCTCGCCGCGGTCCACGACCTGCTCATGCGCTCGCCCGGTGAGGATCTGGCCGGCTACTACGCGACGCTCGTTCCCGTGCCATACCCGCCCCGAGGCGCCGGGGCCGCGCTGCGCGCGTTCGCCCTGGAACGCCGGGCAGACATCGAGCAGTTGCTCCAAACCCGCCTGGTGCAGACGAACGAGGTCCGCCGCGCGCTGCCCCTGTATCTGGCGGTGAGCTGGCTGGCTGGCCGCGAGCACCTGGAGCGAATCGCGCTGATCGAGATCGGCTGTAGTGCTGGGCTGCTGCTGGCCTTCGACAGGTATGCCTACCGGACCGGCATGGACCTGACGCTGGGCGATCGCGGCTCGCCGCTACTGATCGAGAGCCAGTTGCGCGGCTGCTTCCCGGAGCCCGCTCCGCTCGATGGTTGCATCGTGGAGCGCATCGGTGTCGACCTGAACACGCTTGACCTGGACGACCCCGACGACTGCCGCTGGTTGCGCGCTCTGGTCTGGGGCGACCACCCCGAGCGCCTGGCGGTGCTCGACCAGGCGATCGAGGTGGCTCGCCGCGTTCCGATGACGCTCCACGAGGGCGACGGCAACCAGCTGCTGCCCGGTATCCTGGCCGGGCTTGAGGCTGGAATCGCCCCGATCGTCTTCCACAGCCACGCGCTCAACCAGTTCCCGCCTGCCGCCCGGGAGCGCTTCGAGGCGAGCCTGAGGCGGGCGTCGGAGCGGCGCGCCATCTACCGCGTCTCGCTGGAGTACGCCGGCGAAACGCCGCGCGTCGAGGCGCTGATCTACCGGCGCGGAACGCTGGACGAGCGTACTCGGCTCGCGCGCTACGACGCCCACGGGGCACGGGTCGAGTGGCTGGGTGGATCAGGCTGAGACGGGCTGCTGCTGCGCCTCGGCCAGCGCCTCTCGGACGACGCGCTGGAAGTAGCGCTCGGCGTTGCTGATGTGCGCGATGATCTGGCGCACCGGCCATTCGCCGTCGCCGGAGTCGCGGTCCAGCACATCATCCGGCGCGCCGACCAGGACGGCATCCAGCCGGCCACTGGCCTGCCACGCCATTCCCTGGAGCCGGGCGGCCTCGCTGAATGGCTTGCCCGTTTGGACGCGCCACTTGCGGATCTGGGCCGTGTGCTCGCGCTCGTGCATCGCGAAGCGCATCAGCCGGAAGCGCACGTCGCAGTTCATGTTCATCCAGGCCGTCGGAGCGCGCAGGTCCTGGTCGCTCAGGCCGGAGAGCTGCGCGTTCGACTCCATGCGGGCGTCGTCGAGCATGCGCACGAAATCCGCCAGCGTCGCGTCCGGATAGTCCGGCGCCTCGCCGCGCGGCATCGGGCTAAACGGCTCTCCGTTGCGGAACTTCTCGACGGCCCAGAGGCAGTTCTGCATGTAGCTGCGCTCGACGTTGACCAAATGCGCCAGGATGGTGCGCAGCGACCACTCGCCGGGCGGGTCAGACGGCTCGTCGTCGAGATCGTCGTCAGACAGGCCCATCAGGGCAGCGTAGAGGTCGCCGCGCGCGACCTCGTTGGCAGCCAGGTATCGTTGCGCCTGGGTCTGGATGATGCCGAAGCGGTTTTCCAGATGGTCCTCGATCTGGATGGTGTGCTCTTCCACGTGGTCGAAGCGTCGCAAGAACATCCAGCGCACGTCCGCGCCGGTCATCTCACCCTTGCGCTGGGTCATCATCGTCTCGAACGTGAAGCTGGTAGGCAGCTCCATCTGATCGCCGGTGACCGCCGACAGCTCGGCGTCGTGCGCGCGGCGCTCGTCGCGCAGATCCCTGAGCAGCGATGGCAACTCTGACATCGTGCCTCTCACTTCCCTTCGCTGGTAAGCGCGGATTGATCGATGAGAGGGAGTGTATCGCGATGCCAGCCTGTAGCCACTGGCAAGTGTGTAACTGAGTCAACACCACGAACGTCGCGGCGGGAACGCGCGCCCACAGCAGGCCGCTCCAGGGCGCTGCTTGCGGCTCATGGGTGCTGGGAACGTTACGCTGATGTGGCGTCGCGCTCGGCGTCTTCTTCGCGGATGTCGCCGACGTAGCGGGCGAAGAGGCCGTCGAGAGCCGCCTGGAGATCGTTGGCGCGGCCGATGTGGACCGGCGAGACCTGGATGATCGTGCTGCGCGGCGCCGTCAGCCAGTGGAAGCGCTCCGAGACGGGCAGCTCGCCGATCGGGCCGGCGTCCGGCGTCCCACTGCAGACAGCCTCGAAGTGCGCCAGGTGGCGGGCGATCGGCTCAATGTCGGCCGCGGGGTCGAG
>DATGQR010000530.1:0-3711 GCA_035304105.1 Thermomicrobiales bacterium
GGGGACATGGCCCGGCCGCGGCTTGACCCAGGAGTGCGGGTCCGCCAGTTCGGCCAGCCAGGCCTGCATCGCCGCCAGCGGGTCGTCGCTCCCCAGCACCGCGTCGCGGTGGCGGGCAGTGATCTCCTGCCAGTCCAAGCCACGCAGTCCGAAGGCCGGGTACGTCCAGCCGACCTCAGCCACGATGCGCTCGACCGCATCTTCGAGGGTACGGCAGTCGCTGGCAACGCGCCGCGTGCCGCCAGTCATCACCAGCGTGCGGAGCTGGGTCAACGCTTCCCCGATGCTGTCCAGATCGCCGGCATCGGCGACGAGCAATTGCCGCCGGGGGTCGAAACAGACGTGCGGTTCTTCTTCGGACTCAAGCGGGTAGCGCGCGACGTCCGGGTTGGCCCTCGCCGGCCCGATCAGGAAACGAGGACCTTCTCCAGGATCGCGCGCGACGAACTCCACCGGAGCGCCTAACTCGACCTCCAGCTCGGCGTGCTCGGACTGCAGGAGTGCCCGCCACCCCGCCAGCGCGGCGGCCTCTTCCGGCGTCTCGGCTTTCCAGGGCAGCACCACCGCCACCCGGGCCGCGCCAGCAAACGGCTTGCTTCCCGGCCTGGACCGTTCTTCGCTCCTATCACCGACCTCGGCGCTCACCCGCCTGAGACTCCTCGCGCTGGAAAGCCAGACCTCTTATCCCACTTTCCCAATTCAAGTCGCTTTTTGGGGCCGATCCCCTTCCGTGACAGTAAGAAACGTCCTGAAGTGCCCGTCCACATCTCCGCCGCGCTCCGCGCATATGCCAGAATCGTCAGGCTACATCCGGCAGGGGGATGGTTGGGAAGGCAGAGCGCGCCGATGAGGATCACCCGCGTCGAAGTCTACGGTTACGAGCTGACCTACGCCTTCGGGACCTACGTGATGTCCGGCGGCCAGGTGATCGAGTCGCTGGCCAGCACGGTCGTGCGGCTGGTGACGAACGAGGGCGTCGAGGGCTGGGGCGAGGTCTGCCCGCTGGGGCCGCTCTACCTGGAGTCGCATGCTGGCGGGGCCAGGGCGGCGCTGGAGTTGCTGGCACCAGCCGTGGTCGGGCTGGACCCGACCAACATCGCGGCGGTCAACCAGGCGATGGACCGGGCGCTCAAGGGTCACGCCTACGCCAGGAGCCCAATCGACGTGGCCTGCTGGGACATCCTGGGCAAGGTCAGCGGCCTGCCGGTCACGACGCTGCTGGGCGGCCGTCTGCAGGAACGCTACGCGCTCTACAAGGCCGTGCCGCTCGGCCCACCGGAGCAGATGGCCGAGTATGTGCGGGCGCGCAAGGACGAGGGCATCGCTAGCTTCCAGGTGAAGATCGGCGCCGATCCCTACGAGGACGCCGAGCGCGTGCGCGCCGTCGCCGCGGTGACCGACGCCGGCGACCGGCTGATTTGCGACGCCAACGGCGGCTACCGCTTGCAGGACGCGGTGATCGCCGCGCGGCTGCTGGAGCCGCTGGAGCGGGTCTATTACGAGCAGCCCTGCGCCACCCTGGAGGAGTGCCTCTACGTCCGCCGCCACAGCACACTTCCGATGATCCTCGATGAGGTCATCACCGACGTGGGCTCCCTGCTGCGCGCCTGGGAGGCCGGCGGGATGGAGACGTTCAACCTCAAGATCTCCAAGTTCGGCGGGCTGAGCGGCGCGAAGCTGGTCCGCGATCTGGCCGAGCGGCTGGGTCTGCGGCTGACGATCGAGGACTCCTGGGGCGGCGACCTGGTGACCGCCGCCGTCAGCCACCTGGCGGCCAGCACGTCCGCAGAATGCCTGTTCACTGTCTCCTTCATGAACGACTGGACCAACGAGCACATTGCCGGTTACCAGCCGCGCTCCCGCGACGCCATGGGAGCAGCCCCGACCGCGCCCGGCCTGGGGGTCGAGGTCGAGCGCGACATGCTAGGCGAGCCACTTATGGTTGCCGATTGACCAGGATAGGCCTAACCACAGACCTATCCCGCCGCTATATCGGGTTGCCCGCCGGCCCAGCAGTGCCGTGGCATAGTCGACGAAAGCCCTGTTGATGCCATGGTGGTGCCGGCCCCATGCGAGCCGGCGTCGGATGGCCGGAAAGCGATGGCCCTTCCCATGCACATCTCAAGAGCACTGCGGATTACCGGCGCGCTGGTCGCATTGGGCACCGTGCTCGCCGTCTTTCTCAGCGCCGGAGCCGAGGCACCCGCGCCCGGCCCGATCGAGCGCGCCTGGGCGCGCACCGACCTGCCGGTCCTCGAAGGGCAGGCGCAGCGCACCTGGATCTGGGCACCCCAGGCCTTCACCATGCTGATGACCGAGCCGTACGTCGAAGCGCCCGGCGGGCAGCGGCAGGTGCAGTATTTCGATAAGAGCCGCATGGAGATCACCGACCCGGACGGCGACCCGGATTCACCCTGGTTCGTCACGAACGGCCTGCTCGTCCTGGAGATGACCGAGGGCTATATCCAAACCGGCCACGAAGCCAGCGTGCCGCGCGAGCTAGCCGGCATCCCGGTCGCCGGCGACCCCGATTCGCCGGATGCGCCGACCTACCGGACAGTGGCGGGCCTGATGGATCAGCCGCCCGGCTCCGAGGGCGACGTGCTCATTGCGCGCGTCGACGGCGCGGGCAACATCAGCGAGGATCCGGCGCTTGCGGCCCACGGCGTGACGCTGGGACCGGACGCCACCGAGCTCGGCCGCCCTCACCGCACTGCCAGCGTCTTCTGGGAGTTCATGCACACCAGCGGGACGATCTGGGACGGCGAGCAGTTCACGACCGCGCCACTCTTCGAGAATCCCTATTACGCCACCGGCCTGCCGCTCGCCCCGCCCTACTGGGCGCGGGTGCATGTCGGCGGCACGCCGAAGGACGTGCTTTTCCAGTGCTTCGAGCGTCGTTGCCTGACCTACACGCCGGACAACCCCGAGGGCTGGCAGGTCGAAACCGGTAACGTCGGCCTGCACTACTACAACTGGCGCTACCCGGCCGGCGATCCCGCGCCGACGCCGACCGAGACCGCGCCGCCCGCCCCGCCGGGAGAGACGCAGTCACCGACCGCCACGGCCACACCAACTGGGGTCGAGCCAACGCCGACCAACACGCCCACCGCAACACCCACGATCGCATCCTCGACGCCGACCAACACGGCGACGGCCACGCCGACCCAGGGCGAGCAGCCGCCCGGAGGAGGCAGCGAGGCCGTCTGCCTCAACGCCACCGAGCAGGCGTTCCTGAACCTGCTCAACCAGTATCGCGTTCAGAACGGCGTCGGGCCGCTGGCCGTCTCGGCGACGCTCAACACCGCGGCCTACAACCACAGCCGGGACATGAGCGACAACAACTACTTCAGCCACAACTCGCCAAACGGCGACACGCCGTGGGATCGCATGGCCGACGCTGGCTACGACTACAACACCTACAAGGGCGAGAACATCGCCCGCGGCTACGCGAGCGCCCAGGCCGTCTTCGATGGCTGGCGCAACTCTCCGGGCCACAACGCCAACATGCTCAACCCCAACTTCAACGTCATCGGTATCGGCTACGTCAGCGACGGCCACTACTGGACCACCGACTTCGGCGGCCACGTCGACGCCCCGCCCGGCTGCTAGCGACCGCAACCCGCGGGCGCGCTATGGACGATCCATGACGCGCCCGTACGCATGCTCTTGTGGGGATGTGCCAACTGTCATCATCCCGTAGAGGCGTCA
>DATGQR010000531.1:0-9504 GCA_035304105.1 Thermomicrobiales bacterium
CTGCACCTTTCGCGTCGACGCCGCGGACGGCAGCGCCTACGCGCTGCGGATCAACCTGCCGGGCGCGCGAACGGCGGCGGAGATCCGCTCCGAGCTGACCTGGCAGGAGGCCGTCTGCACCGAGACCGACATCCCCGCGCCCCGGCCAGTTCGCACGCGTGACGGCGACCTGGTCGTCCAGGCCGCGGCGCCGGGCGTTCCGGAGCCGCGCCTGTGCAACCTCTCGACCTGGGTGCCGGGCCGGACGCTGCGCCGTGCGGTGACGCCCGAGAGCTTCCGGCAGCTTGGCGAGCTGTCAGCCAGGCTCCACCAACACGGCGCGACGTTCGAGCCACCGGAAGGCTTCACGCTGCCCCGGCTGAATACGGTGCTGCCCGCCTCACGGCCCGACCGGCTGTTCGCCGGCGAGCGCCCGACAGAAATCACGCCCGACGCCTATGCGCTGCTCCAGAGAATCAACGCCGCCGTAGAAGAGGAGCTTGCGCGGCTCTTCCAGCCCGGGAACCGGCCCCAGGTGGTCCACGGCGACCTGCACTGGTGGAACGTGCTCATGTATCGCGGAAAGCTGCAGCCAATCGACTTCGAGGATTGCGCCTGGGGCTTCCCCGCCCAGGACATCGCGATCACCTTCTACTATGTGCTCTGGGATGAGCGTTACGACAGCTTGCTGGCTGCGTTTCGAGAAGGGTACGAGCGCATCCAGGCCTGGCCCGAGGACTTCCCTGGACAGCTCGACCTGCTGCTCGGGCAGCGCGCGCTCGACCTGATCAACCTGCTGCTGGACTCGCCTTACCGCGAGGACCGCGAGCTGATCCCGGAGTTCGTTGGGATCGTCGAGCAGACCTACCGGTCGCGCTTCGAGCGCGCCATGATGCGGAGCTAGCGCTATGCAACCCTTCGCGTTTCTGACCGAGCAGGGCCGCGCACGGCGGATGCGCCCGCTCGCCTTTGCCGCACTCGAACACTACGGCTTCGACGTCCGCCGCCTGCGGCTGGTCAACAACGAGACCAACTGCACCTTCCGCGTCGATACAGAGGACGGCCAGACCTTCGCCCTGCGAATCAGTGTCCCGGACATCCGCACGCTTGCAGAAACGCGCGCCGAGATCGCCTGGCTGGGCGCGCTGGCTCGGGAGAGCGACATCCCGGTCGCGCGGCCGATCCCGACCCGGACGGGCGAGTTCATCGTGGAGGCCGGGGCGCGTGGCGTGCCCGAGCCGCGACGCTGCGTCCTGTTCGAATGGGTCCGCGGGCGCACGGTCGGCGAGCGCCCGACCCGTCCACAACTCCGGGAGTTCGGCAGGCTCATCGCCCGGCTGCACAGCTTCGGCGCGAGCTATCGGCCGCCCACGCCCGAAGCTGTCCGGCGCATGGATCAGTTCTTCCCGCTGGGTGGACCGGACGTGTTGCTGAATGAGGATACCCGCGCCCTGCTCAGCCCACAGGGCTACGACCGGCTGAGGGAGATGCGCGCCGCCGTCGAGCGCGAATTGGCCTGGCTCTATGGCCGGGATGAGCCACCGAGCATCCTCCATGGTGACTTTCACTGGTGGAATGTCATGGCGTACCGCGACACGCTGCGCCCGATCGACTTCGAGGATCTGTGCTGGGGCTACCCGATACAGGACCTGGCGATCTCCGCCTACTACACCGCGCCCGGCGAACACGAGGAAGTGTTTCGCGCCGAGGTCCGCCGGGGCTACGAGGAGATCGCGCCCTGGCCGGAACTGTACCCGAGCCAGCTCGATCTGCACCGCGTCCACCGGGCGCTCGACCTGTTCAACTTCGTCCTCGGCTCGACTTACCGCCACGACCAGCAGCTGATGGAGCACTTCCTGGACCGCATCCAGGGTCACCACTGGCAGGTGTACGAGACCTGGAAATCCAAGTTCGACGAGAGGTTCTACGCTTGAAGCCCTTCGATCAGCTGACGATCCGCGGCAAAGCCCGGCGGCTGCGGCCACTGGCCCTGAGCGCGCTGGAGCAGTACGACCTGGACGTCGAGCGGCTCGAACTGGTCCGCAACGACCTGAACGGCATCTTCCGGGTGCGAACTGCCGATGGCCGCTCTTATCTGCTGCGTGTGTGCCTGCCGAACCACCACACGCTGGAGACGCTGCAGGCCGAGGTCGCCTGGCTGCAGGCGCTGGAGGCCGAGCCGGACATCGCCGCGCCGGCGCCCATTCCGGCGGCGAACGGGGAGCACATCGTCACGGCGAGCGCGCCCGGCGTGCCGGAGCCGCGCCGCTGCATGGTCTTCAGCTGGCTGCCCGGCCGGCCTTTTCAGCGGCCAGGGGTACCGGAGGAGTTCGAACTGCTGGGACGCCTGATGGCGCGCCTGCACGACCACACCGACCGCTGGCAACCGCCGGAGGGCTTCACCGCGCGCAGGCTCGACCGGCTCTACTCGATTGGCGACCCGGCTGGACTGCTCGGCGCCGTCAACCGCGAGCGGTTCGACGGCGAAACGCAGCACGCCATCGCCGAACTGGAGGCGCGCATCACCGCCGAGCTGGACCGGCTCTTCGAGGGCCGCCCACAGGTCATCCACGCCGACCTGCACCACGGCAACGTCAAGCTCTACCGGGGCACAGTCCAGCCGCTGGACTTCGAAGACCTGGGCTGGGGCTTCCCGGTCCAGGACATCGCCATCTCCCTCTTCTACAGCCTCAATAACCCGCGCTTCCCGGAACTCCGCGAGGCATTCCAACGCGGCTACACGGCGATCCGGAGCTGGCCGGAGGAGCGCGCCGGCCAGATCAACCTGTTGATCGCCCAACGCGGTCTCGATCTGCTCCACTACATGCTCTCCAGCGCCTTCCCGGGAGCGGAGCAGTGGTTCCCGGCGTTCGTCAACGACATCCACGGGCGCTACCGTGAGATGGCCGGGCTCGCCGCGCGCTGAAGGCCGGGCGGGGGCGGGAAGTAGAGCCGCCCTACGGAATGGCGTAGAATGACCCGCGGCGAACGAAACGGGAAAAGTGGGTGGATCACCCGACAATCCATCGAGGGACCACAGGGAGGTAGAGCCGCGTGGCAAAAATGACCGGGGGACAGGCGATCGTCCAGTCCCTGAAACAGTATGGGGTCGACACGATCTTCGGGCTGCCAGGCGTACAGCTCGACAACATCTTCGACGCGCTCTATGACGAGCAAGACAACATCCGCGTCTATCACACCCGCCACGAGCAGGCGACCGCCTACATGGCAATGGGCTACGCGCAATCGACCGGCAAGGTTGGCGTCTGCCTGGTCGTCCCCGGCCCGGGACTGCTCAACACCACGGCCGCGCTCTCGACCGCCTACGCGACTAATACCCCGGTCCTGGCGATCTCGGGGCAGATCAATTCCGACATGATCGACAAGGGCTTCGGGCAGCTCCATGAGATCCCCAATCAGCTCCAGATGATCGCCTCGGTCACCAAGTGGGCGGCCCGCATCGATAGCCCGCAGGAGGCTCCGGGATTGGTCCGTGAGGCCTTCCGTCAGCTGCGCACCGGCCGGCCGCGCCCGGTCGAGATCGAGATGGCGCCGGACATCATGGGACTGGAAGCGGACGTCGAACTGCTGCCGCCGGTTCACGAGTACGAGACTCCCGCTGGCGACCCGGACAAGCTGGAAGCAGCCGCCAAGCTGCTGGGCAACGCCAAGAAGCCGATGATCTTCGTGGGCAGCGGCGTCGTCGGCGCGGGCGAGGAATTGCTGGCGCTGGCCGAGATGCTCCAGGCGCCGGTCGTCGCCTCGTCCGGCGCGAAGGGCGTGATCAGCGACGCGCACTACCTCAGCCAGACCCAGACGGCCGCCTACGAGCTGTGGATGGAGACCGACTGCGCGCTGGCCGTCGGCACGCGCTTCAACACGCCGATCTCCCGCTGGGGCATCGACGACGAGCTGAAGACGATCCACATCGACATCGACCCCGAAGAGATCGGCCGCCTGCGCCAGCCGGACATCGGCGTGGTCGCCGACGCCAAGCTCGCGCTCGGCCAGCTGGTCGACCTGACCGCGAAGCACAACATCAAGCGCGCATCCCGCAAGGAAGAGCTGGAAGCGCTCGACGCCAAGGTGCGCGATCTGCTGTGGGAAGTGCAGCCTCAGGCCAGCTACGCCGAGGCAATGCGCAAGACGCTCCCCGAGGACGGCATCTACGTCTCCGAGATGACGCAAATGGGCTATTTCTCGCGCGACGGTTTCCCGATCTATCACCCGCGCACGTTCATCCACTGCGGCTACCAGGGCACGCTCGGCTTCGGCTACGCGACGGCGCTGGGCGTCCAGGTGGCGCACCCGGACAAGCGCGTGCTCTCGATCAACGGCGACGGCGGCTTCATGTTCACCGCCCAGGAGCTCTCGACGGCGGTGCACCACAACATCCCGCTGGTCGCGGTCGTCTTCTCGGACGACGCCTACGGCAACGTCAAGCGCATCCAGAAGACCAGCTACGGCGGCCGCACGATCGCGTCCGACCTGCACAACCCGGACTTCGTCAAGTACGCTGAGTCCTTCGGCATGCCGGGTTACCGGGCCGAATCGCCCGAGCAACTCAGCGAGGCCATCGAAGACGCCTGGAAGAACGGCGGCCCGGCGCTGATCGAGGTCCCGATCGGCGAAGTGCCGTCGATGCGCAGCGTCGCCTGGGATCCCCAGCGCAAGCGCGGAGAATAACGAGCAGGGAAGAGGGAACAGGGAAAGACTGGCCCGGCTCCCTCCCCCTGCCGCAGCCCAGAGGGCACCCCACCCAATCACCCAGAGGGTACTCGGGAATGGGGTGCCCTGTCGTTCGATTCGAGCTAGCGATCGACTGCCCCTTGGTCTTACTCCCCCTCTCCCTCCGCGTAAGCGCGTGGACGGGGTGCCCTCTGGGCCGCGGGTTGGAGGCTGTCTTTCCCTGTTCCCTGTTACCTATTCCCTAGAATTTCCCCCGCTTCGCGGGCGAGGGTGGCGACGAGGTCGGCGGCGGGCATTTCGCGGGTCAGGGCAGCGGATTGGCCGGACCAGAGGGCGATAACGTCGCCAGCTTCATCGTCGGGGGTGGCGGCGGCGAGCGGACCGTGGAGCGTAGCTTGCGTCGGGTAGGGGGCGGCCTTGTCCTCCAAGTGGTGGAGGGCGTTCATGTAGCGGTTGATCTGGCTGCGCGCCGGGCCGCCGGAGAAGAGGCGCGTCACGCGCGTCGAGCTGTCGGTGCCTCTGGCGAGGGCTTCACGGTGGCGGGGGTGGACCGACGTCTCCGGGCAGCGCAGGAAGGCAGTACCCATCTGCACGGCGCTGGCGCCCAGCACGAAGGCGGCCGCGATCCCGCGCCCGTCGGCGATGCCACCGGCTGCGATGACCGGCACGCTGACGGCATCGGCGACCTGCGGGAGGAACGCGAACAGGCCCGGCTGCTCACTCGGGTCGGCGCCCAGGAAGGTGCCGCGGTGGCCGCCTGCCTCAGTGCCCTGGGCGATGACGGCATCGACGCCGCGCTCCTCCAACCAGCGCGCCTCGGCGACGGTCGTGGCCGACGAGATGACGAACGCGCCGGTGTCCTTGACCGCCTGAAAGAGCTCATCATCCGGCAGGCCGAAGTGGAAGCTGACGACCTCGGGACGATAGCGCTGGAGCACTTCGAGGTGCTGGGGGCCAAAGGGCGCGAAGGGCGCGGTCGGCTGTGGCACCTCGCCGAGCCCGGCTTCGAAGTAGAGACGCTGCAGGCCGGCGCGCATCTCGGGGACCGTACCCTCGACGTCGCCGGGGTCCTTGTGGCACATGAAATTGGCGTTGAGCGCCCGGCCGCTCAGCTCGCCGAAGGCCTCGATCATCGCGCCGATCTCCTCGACCGTGCTGATGCCGAAGCCCAGCGAGCCCAGCCCGCCAGCGTTGCTGACCGCCGCGGCCAGCTCCGGCGTCGCCGAACCGGCCATCGGCGCCTGGATGATCGGCCACTCCAACCCCAACCGCTCCGTCAGCTCATTCTTCGGCCACATCGATCGCTCCTTTGTGAGGAATTAGGGACTAGGGATTAGGGATTAGTGAAGACCTGAAGCCTCGTACCCGCCATTCCCTGGTCCCAACACTCATCCCTAGTCCCTAGTCCCTAATCTCTGCCTACCAGTGCCAGCGCGCGGACGGGGCTGCCGCTGCCGCCAACGATTTTGAGCGGGGCGGCGACGACGAGTGAGCCGGTCGGCGGGAGCTGGTCGAGGTTGACCAGGCTGGCCAGCCCGAACTTGCCGGCACCGTGCATGATGTTGTGGCAGGGGAAGGGCGGGTCGAAATTCGCCGCCTGGCCCGCGTCCGTGCCGACCGTTTCGACGCCGAAGCCCAGGACGTCGCGCTCGTGCGCCAGCAGGCGAACGGCATCAGCGCTCGGGCCGGGCGTGTGGGGCCCGGACTCATCGGCATTGAAGAAGGCCTGCGGGTTGCCGGCGTTGTAGGACCAATCCGTGCGGAAGAGCACCCAGCTCCCGGCCGGGATGCGGCCGTGCTCGGCTTCCCAGGCTTCGATGTGCTCCGGCTCCAGCAGAAAATCCGGGTCTGCAGCCGCCTCGGCGCTGAAGTCCAGCACGCAAGCCGGGGCGATCAGCTTCTCCGGCGGAATCGTGTCGGTCGCGTTGTCCGGCAGGTCGGCGCCAGTGACCCAGTGGATCGGCGCGTCGAAGTGCGTGCCGGTGTGCTCGCCGAGCGTGATCGTGTTCCAGTACCAGGCCGGGCCGGCGTCGTCGTAGCGCGAGATCTGCGTGACCGTCAGTGGCGGCGACTGCGCGAACACCTCCGGCAGCCCGATCACCAGTGTCTCCGGGCTCAGCGGCGTCGTCAGGTCGACGACACGCACCCTTCCGCTGGCAAGGTCCTCGATCAGCCCGGCAAGGTTGCTGGCCATGTGTGCCTCCCTCGTTTCCCCTCAATCTCTCACTCTGTCCGATGGAAACGCAAATGCACTGCGCCTGTAGGGACGTGCCGGTGGCGCGTCCACGTTTTGACACCAGAATCTTCCATCAGTTTCGATACATGGGACGCGCCACCGGCACGTCCCTATAGAGGTGATCGGAGAAGATTCCGCGCTCGAATCCTTTTCTTCATGCATTGGGCCCGAGACAAGTTCCGGTCCTACGAGCCGGCGGCGCCCCGCTTCTCACGCAGCGTCTTGAGATGCCGCGAGAACTGGAAACGGTTCTCGAGCAACGCCAGGTCGGTGACGTAGCCGGCCGGGCCGTCGGTCGTGACCTTGGCCACCAGCGTCGTCAGGTAGTCGGCCGCCAGCGCCTCGTCGAAGGCGGTCACGAAGGCATCGAGCCCTTCGACGGTCTGGGTACGCGGCACGCCGGCCTCGCGGGCTATGCCTTCGAGGTTGCTGCCGGTCGACGTGGCCGTCGGGAAGCCGCCGACCGAGACGAGGCTCTCGTTGTCGAAGATCACATGCGCCAGGTTGCGTGGCCGGTAGCGCGCCAGGGTGGTCAGGCCGCCCAGGTTCATCAGCACCGAGCCGTCGCCATCGAAGACGACCACCTGCAGCTCCGGGCGCGCCAGGGCGATGCCCAGGCCCATCGACGAGGCCAGGCCCATGGCGTGCTGGAGGTAGAAGAAGTTAGGCCGGTGGCCGATGTCCTGCAGCTCGGCCGAGACTGCGCCCATGATCGTCACGACCACCACGTCGTCGCGGGTCAGGCGGTCGTAGATCGCTTTCAGGGCGTCGTAGCGGCGCATGGCTAGTTCTCCCACATCAACCCGCGCGTCAGCAGCACGGCCACCGGCTTGAGCGCTGAGTAGGCCAGCACCTGGGCGTTCTCGATCCGCTTCGCGACATGGTCCGGCTCTTCCAGCACGACCGAGGGGATGCCGAGCGTGTCGAGCAGGGGCACGGTCACCCCGCCGCCCTGGGTCTGCCAGGGATCCGGCTCGCCGAACTCGCCACGGTAGCTGATGACCATCAGCAGCGGGATGCGGTAGAGGTGCGCCAGGCCGACGATGCCGTTGATGCTGGCCAGGAAGCCGTGGTTCTGCATCAGCATCGCCGAGCGCGCGCCGGCCAGGTGCGCCCCGGCCGAGATGCCGACGCCCTCCTCTTCCTTCGCCAGCCGCACGAGCTGCATGTCCGGGTCGTCCTCGGCCATGCGGATCAAGTGCACCAGCCAGGTCTCCGGCAGCGCCGAGATGATCTCGATGCCGGCGGCTTTGAGCGCATCATAGATGATCTGGGAATTCTTGACCGAAACGGGCACCCGGCCGCTCCATCCACCCCAGCCAACCCTCAACTACCGGGCATGCTAGCCGGGCCACAAAGCCACCGTCAACTGCTCCGGCCACGAAAAAGGGCCGGGGACGCTTGGCGCGGCCCCGGCCCGGAATGGGAACTATTCCGACAACGGAATGGCCGGCACGACCGGCCCGTCCAGCAGGTCCGGATCGATGCCCAGCGCGATGAGGCGGGTGATCTGGACGCCGGTATTGAAGTTGTCGTCACTCAACAGGTAGACGATTTGCTGCCCGCGTGAGACCGGCCCGAGCGCCAGGCCCTCGAAGTTGTCGAGCAGCGCGTTCGGCTGCGGCTGCAGGACCGGAACGCCATCATCCGGGCAGTCGACGATATCCACGATCAGCCGCTTGGGCAGTGGATCGAAGCCGGCGCCGTCGAGGCTGTCGACATTGGAGACGTCCGGCGCGCCGGCCGTGGATGTCAGGAACAGGCGGATCGTGTTGCCGAAGCCGGGCGTGAAGCTGCGCTCGAGCACTAGCAACTCGGTTTCGGACAGCGCCACCATTTCACCGACGACCTGCCCTGGCTCAGTCTGGTAATAGAACTCGGACGTGTTCGCCGTCCGGTTGAAGCGGAACCCGTTGTGGCGCAGGATACGAATCTGGTCCTCGCCGTCAGTCGATAGCGCGGCCTCCATCGCCGAGTAGACCGAGCGCCCGCTCGGCGTGACCGTGACACTCTCCAGCGACGCATTGGGCTGGCCGGCACCTACCGGCTCGATCAGGAAGCGGTCGGGGACGCGCAACTCCCGGAGCAACTGGCCATCGATCGAGAACTCACGGATCGAGGGCTCGGTCTCCGAGGCGATCAGCAGGTTGCCGGCGTGGGTCACCGCGATGGCCTCGCCGTCGAAGTTCTCGTCAGTGAACGGCTCGCCGTTCTCGTCGGTCAACACGGTCACATCCAGAACGACCGGTGCAGGGAACCCCTGGGACGTGGGAGGCGCGATCGAGAGGGTGTAGAAGCGGGCCGGCTGGCCATCCTCGTTGTCGACCAGCGCGTAGTACACGCCGCGTTCCGCGTCGTGGACCAGGCCGGACAGGCCGCCGATATTCGTCCCCTCGAAGGTCGCCTTGTCCAGCGCGTCCGAGTAGCCGGCGATCGAGACCCCCGGAGCGCAGACGCCCCAGGGCGTCGGCCGGGCGCGCTGCGCTTCCGCCGGCCGGGCGCCGAAGGCGGGCAACGCGATCAGCGCGGCCAGCGCCACCAGGAGCCAGCGCCGCGAGCTGCCGAGCGCGTGGCACGCGGCCGTAAAGGTTCCCAGACGG
>DATGQR010000532.1:0-4400 GCA_035304105.1 Thermomicrobiales bacterium
GCAAGGCAACCTGCATTACTTCGGCACGCTGCTGGACGAGGGTTGGCAGATCAAGCGTGGCTTGATCGAGGGCATCTCGTCGCCACTCATCGATCAGGCTTACGCCGCGGCGCGGGCCAGCGGCGCGCTCGGCGGCAAGCTCTGCGGCGCCGGTGGAGGTGGCTATCTGCTGCTCTGCTGCCCTCCGGAGTCGCGACGCTTCCTGCGCGTGATGATGGCCCGCCACGGATTGGAGGAGATGAGCGTGATGCTCGAAGCGTATGGCGTGCGCACCGTCTCCAGCCAATCCGCGGCCGACCGGCGCTCGGTCACTCGATCGCCTCAGAGGAGACGCTAATGCACCAGCCCATTGCAACCTACTGGCGTGGACTCATGGATGCGCTCGACGCTACCCGCGTTCACGCCGCGGCCGCCATCGCCGACGAGCTCTTCGCATGCTACCGGCGCGGCGGAACCGTCTTCATTGTCGGTAACGGCGGCAGCGCGGCGACGGCGACGCACTTTGCCTGCGACCTGGCCAAAGGCACGCGCGGCGACGGTCCCCCGACCTTCAAGGTCATCTGCCCGACTGATAGCGTGCCGCTACTCACGGCCTGGTCGAACGATACCGATTACGCCGGGGCGCTGGCGGCATTTATCGAGCCGTTGATCGGTCGCGGCGACGTTTTGATCGGGATCAGCACCAGCGGCCGGTCAGAGAACGTGAACCGGGCGGCGGCGTGCGCGGCGCAGGCGGGCGCGACGGTCATCGCCCTCACCGGGTCCTCTGGCAACCGCCTTGAGCGCCTGGCTCATCTCGCGCTGTGCGTGCCGTGCGGTTCGATCGAGCAGATCGAAGATGTCCACAGCATCGTTTCCCATAGCCTGTGCGTTGCCCTGCGCGATCGCATTCGCGAATTCTCTGACCCGGTGCCGATCGCCGCCACAATGCCCCACACCAACGGCCACCAGCCCGGCGCGAGCGGCGTCCCGAACGGCTGGCGCGACTAGTCACGGCAGTCCTACGCGCAAGACCATCGAATATCGGAACCAGAAGTCCCAATCGAGCGTCCTGTTATCAGGATGTAGGACCTTCGGGTGTTTGGCTTACTTCGCGTCCGACCGATGATCTGGGTACACACATCACACCGACGCGATTGCTCTAGGAAGGAGCATCGACGATGGCACGGACGACTGCCGAATCCACCCGCTTACTCTCCGCAGCCGATCTCCTGGAGCAGGGCTTCTCCCCGAAAGAGATCAGTCGTTTGACCGAGCTTCGCGAGAGCTGGAACCCCGTCGCCGAGCAAGCGCGCTCGCTTCTCGAATGGCGCCGCTTGCAGTTCACCAAGTGGCTGTACGAGCGCGGCCATTACTCCGAGGACGTCTAGCCGTTCATTCCGTCCATTGCTCACCCGTCCAAGTCAGTAGCTCGATCAGCGGCATGACCGACGGTTCTGAGCGCAGGGCTCGGCAGCGACGCAGCAGTTCCGGGCCCGTGCCTGATCCCAGCGCCTCCGCTCGACCGGTAAATGCCTCGAGCTTGGCGATCAGTTCGTCATTGCCGAGTGGGTTGTCCGGGTGTCCTCGGAACTGCCGGACTTCGGCTCGGTAGCTCGAACCGGTCTTGTCGCGGGCCTCGATCTCGCCGCCTATCAAGCCCACCGTTTCGAGGCGCGCATTCCACTCCGGATCGATGATGAGTTCGAAGCGAGCCATCGCTGCGCGCAGGTCCGGGTCGAACCAGGGCTCGCCAGCGTAGCTATCCAGCGTTAGCCCGCCATCGCGCAAGGTCATCGCGACGACGAAGGGAGTCGAGTGATCGGCGGCCCCGCGCGATTCCGGCGCGAATGCTCCGGGCGAGCCTTGCACGCGCCCGCAGGCTCCGTCGTTTGAGCGCACCGTCAGCCGGTCAATGTCATCGAGCCGGAGTCCCTGGTCGTAGAGCCTGGCGGCACACTGGACGATCGGCTGAGTGTAGATCTGGGCGGGTACGGGCTTGATGGCGTTGCGCAGCACGGTCCACTCGCGTCCCAGCCGCTCCCGCCCGAGGCTTGAAACTCGGTTCCCTGCAAAGTAGTCGAGGAGCGCCTCCAATGCGTCGTGCGGCGCCGTCAGTCCACGCGCCGCAAGCTCGGCGCACAGGATGCCCCGCTCGGCGGCTAGGCCCGGAGCGGCGCTCTTGAGCGACGAGACGCCAGTGCCCGGGCGCAGCCAGGTCTGGACGAACGCCCCGCTCGTTGCGGCCAGCCCGGCGGCGTGGGCGAGCGCTTCCTGGCTCAAGCCCATCAGCTTCCCTGCCCCCAGCGCGACGGCGACCGTCACCTGGGAGACCGAGTGGAAACCCCGGTCGAGCCACGGCATGCTGTCGGCCAGTGCCGCCTGAACTTCGTACGCGGCGATTAGCGCGGCGAGCAGCTCGGCCCCGGTCGCGCCGGTGTGCTCCGCCGCCGCGATCAGGCCAGGGATCGCGTCGGAGAAGTGCCCGCTGCCGCTCAGCGAGCCGCCGGGCGGCATGTAGATGTCGTTGGCGTCCAGATAGCGCGCCATCGTGCAGTTGGCCAGCGCGGCCGCGCGGGCGCTCGTCTTCCATCCTGCTCCAATGACGGTGGCCTCCGGGCGATCGCGCTCCAGCCCGGCCTGGGCGATGATCTGCTCGATCAACGGGGCGTCGGGCTCAGCGGCCGCCGCGATCACGCAGGCCAGCGTGTCGGCCAAGCATTCCTCCATGCGGCCCGTCACGACGTCGGGTACGGCGTCGAGGCTCAGTTCGAAGCAGAATGCGGCCAACTCCTGGATGAACGTCGCCATCAAGGGATCACCAGTGTGCCTTCCAGCGTTGGCACCACGCCGCCGCCGACGTCGATCGGGCCGGGCTGGCCGTCGCGCGTCGTCACCCTGATGCGCACGAACGACTGCCGGCCCATCTGGGTGCCTTGCTCGCTGACGATGTCAACAACATCACCCGGCCCGGCGAGGCCGTGGCGCACCATATAGGCGCCCAACGGCCCGCTGGCGCTGCCAGTGGCCGGGTCTTCCCAGATGGTGCCGCCGATGGTGGCGATCATGCGCGAGTAGGCGCGGTTGCTGCCCGGCTCGCTGGCGAACATGAACACCCCGCTGGCGCCGACAGAGCCGGCCAATTCGGTCGAGGTCAGCCGCGCGCGGTCGACCACTTCGGCCGATCGCAGCGCCACATAGAGGAAAGGTAGGCCCGTCGAGACGAACTGGACCGGCATGTCAGCTAGAAGATCGTCGGGCGCAACGTTGAGCGCCCGGGCGACCGCCTTACGGTCCTCGATGATCTCGCCGAATTCGGCTTCCCGCTGGTGCATCCAGATAAGCTCCGGATTGCCGGCGGTCCCCTCGAACGTGACCTTCATCGGGCCGATGCCCAGCTCCAGCGTTGCTTCAGTTGCATCGGGCGGGATGACGCCCATGCGCGCCAGTACCCAGGCCGTGCCGAGTGTCGGGTGGCCGGCGAAAGGGAGTTCGGCCGTCGGTGTGAAGATGCGCACTTTGGCGGCGTAGTCCGGATCGTCCGGCGGGAGGATGAAGGTCGTCTCGGAGAGGTTCATCTCCAGGGCGATGGCCTGCATCTCCTGGTCGGATAGCCCCCGGCCGTCGGTGAAGACGGCCAAGGGGTTGCCACCGAAGATGCGATCGGTGAACACGTCGACTTGTCGGAAGGCATAGCTCCGGCTCATCGCAACTCCTCTACCGCGCCCGGCTCGATCCAGAACACGAAGCGCTCGTAGCTGTAGACCCAGCGGTCGTCGCGCCGCTCGTCCGGCTGGCGGCCGGCGATGATCTCCTCGAATGCCGCGCGCGTCGCCAAGATGTCGTCCGGTGTCATCGGCACCTCGTAGTGCGAGGGGTAGACCGCCGACGAGCGCTCGGCCAGCCCGGCGAGCACGTCGAGCGTGCGCCGGTAGGATGGCAGGTCGGAGTGCGGGCCGAACAGGTAGAGCGGTCCCAGGTTGACGGCGTCGCCGGGAAACATCAGCCGAGACTGGGCATCGTAGATTGTGATGCCGCCCGGCGAGTGACCAGGGGTGTGGTAGATCTCCAGCACGCGGCCACCGAGGTCGATCCGGTCGCCGTCGTTCAGGTGGCCGGTGGGCGTGGCCGCCGCGATACCCAGGGAGGCGTCGAGGTCGAAGCCCTCCGGGAACGGGACTCCGCGCAGCGACTCGTCCCTGAACCAGGGCCGCAGCAACTCGCCGGGGATGTCGCGCTGCAGGTCGTCCGCCTCGGTGGGGTGGATCAGTACGCGCTCGAACTCCGACGTCGCGCCGATGTGGTCCCAGTGCGCGTGTGAGTGGAGGACAATGGGGTCGCGATCGGAAAGCTCAGCGACCAGGGCCCGAAAATCGCCGACCCCCATACCGGTGTCGAGTACCGCGACATCGCGCTCGCCT